>JAFIGE010000027.1 GCA_020831585.1 Opitutales bacterium
AACCGGGGGCTGAAGCACCCCGGCTACGTCAAACCCCCAGGTAGTCGGGCTGATTCATCGCCCGACAGGATACGGTGGGGAATCCCCGGCGATCCGCGCCCCCGCAGCGACGCCGCGCGCATCAGTCCTTTCGAACGCCCTATCCGCATCCAACCGGGGGCTTCCTCCTTCGCTCTGCGAGCTACGGCGGACAGGAAAGCACCCCGGCTACGTCGAGCAACCGTAGAAGTCGGGCTGATTCATCGCCCGACAGGATACGGTGGGGAATCCCCGGCGATCCGCTAGGCCGCAGCGACGACGCGCGCGCACGAAAATCCGCAACGCCCCATCCGCCACCAACCGGGGGCTGAAGCACCCCGGCTACGTCAAACCCCCAGGTAGTCGGGCTGATTCATCGCCCGACAGGATACGGTGGGGAATCCCCGGCGATCCGCGCCCCCGCAGCGACGCCGCGCGCATCAGTCCTTTCGAACGCCCTATCCGCATCCAACCGGGGGCTTCCTCCTTCGCTCTTCGAGCTACGGCGGACAGGAAAGCACCCCGGCTACGGCTATCGCACCGTAGTCGGGCTGATTCATCGCCCGACACGATACGGCCGACACCGCGCATCTGGCCCGCCAACCCACCGCAGCGACGCTCAAAGCGCGAGCCAACACACCGGGACCGCATAAATGCGGAACTCCAACCGTACATGCTGCCCTCAGCGAGACGCTTTGCTGGAATCCTCTCACGCAGACCGAACAATCTTTCCGCCACTCGCCCGTCGTCTCCTATACATCACACCCGCCAAGGCCAAGGCGCCTAAAACGCTTGCATAAGCAGCAGGTTCTGGAATTTGCGGGTGATAATCAGTTGGAACTAGAGCATATGCTTGACCTGGAGCTGAAAAAGTATCAATTCCTGCATAAGCCTCTGCGAAGTTTCCGCCTAAACTTGAACCAACGATACCTGTTTTTGTCAACGGGCTTGCGAAGTTTGGGTGATTTGAATTTCCGTTTTCGTCGAGAATTACTAAATCGTAGTTTAATTGTCCGTCGACATTGTTATCGATGTTGAGTAAACCTTTATTCGCAAAGAAGAAACCAGTCGTGTTTTTACCAGTAGAAAATTGATCGTAATCCCCTCCAGGAATTGCATTTGGATTTGTTGATGACAAATTATTCAAACTAACCGTCAAATCTGAATTAATAACAGAATTCCATCCATTATAAACACTCCCATCACCAGTAATACTGTAACCAACTTGGCCTGAATTAACTAAATCTTGGGGAGTCTGATAGATATTACTAACCCCGTATGCACTGTGAATTAAACCAAAGAATCCTGAATCCAGTCTGAGTGAGTCGAAGTTTACGCCTGGAGCGTTATTGGTTAGATTTATGCCCGCTGTGATATCTTCATCAAGTTCTCCTTTTGCCTGCGCCAGTAACAGCATCGTCATGTTGCCCGTATTGCTGCATAAGCAAAACGCGGTTGCCATGAGGAATAGCCTCCGAAGCCCCCCGTTGCGTTGCGTGGGCCGAAAAAGTGTCGAAACGGCTCCCCAGGGCCACCGGACGGGACCGGGAAGCGGGAGTTCAGTTGCGGATCGTGTCGTGGTATTCATGTCGGATCGTGGGTTTAAAGAGTCGGTTTCGGCGGGGAGGCATCTTGAAGCAGATTACATGCACAAAGCTGGGGTAACCGGACGGTAAAAACAAGGGGAAAAACGACAATCATGGAGTGGTGGAGTGATGGAGGGGTGGAGGGGTGGAGGGGGCCTCTGGAGTTGGGGATGATGGATTGCTTTGATGGGCATGGATCCTGGGGTCTGGCTTAGACAATGCTTTTCGAGATGTATCTCTTCCCTCTCCCCATCCATGGAATCTATGAAATCCATGGTTAAAAATTCCGGTTCCTTGGCGATTTCTCTGGAAAGGAATGCCTATGGGTGCGAACAACGCAGAGGTCATGACTGCAATGGGATCCGATTCCCTCAGCGTTGAAGGGGGCTCACGCTTCCAGCGTGAAAGCATCCGGCGAAAAGGGCATCCCTGCTGGCACGCTGGAAGCGTGTGCCCCCTTGTTTTCCGCAGCTGAGTCATCTCTGCGTTGTGCCGAAAAACCCTCCCGAGACAGGGTGTTTCCACAAACTTCCCCGAAGAACCCAATTGCCCATGCGCTTTACTCCGAGGAAGGAGCCGATTTACCACCGGAGGAAGTCGCCCAAGGATTTCTTCGGAAAGAGGGCTTGAACCTAACGGTCGAGGAGACCGCCCGGGTATTGCATCAGGCTTTGGGCCTCTCGATCCGCGATGCGTGCCGGGATCACCTCATCGCCTGCCCCCGGCTAAAGCACGGGGGCTACGGGGGGCGCTCCTTTTCAGAGGAAAAGCCCCGAGCCCAAGATCCGTGTCCATCCGTGATATCAGTGGTTCAAAAACCCCGAGCCCCCGCCTGAGCAACCGATCCATGCCCATCCCCAAAATCCATGGTTGAAAATAAAACCCCCACCTTCCGTCTCTGCGCTCTCCGCGACCTCTGCGGTGAAAGATTTCATGGGCACAATGTTTTCAACCGCAAATGTCGCGGAAAACAAAAATCCATGCCCGCTTACGGGTAGACGATCCGGTCGGCGGGAGGTAAACTCATCGCCCTTGAGTTAAGAAAATTTCCTCCCAAGCTCCACCACTCCACCACTCCAACACACCACCACTCCATCACTCAACACATCCCGCACTCCAACACTCCACCCCTCCACCCCTCCATCACTCCACCACTCCATCACTCCACCACTCCATCACTCCTTCAAAAAACCATGACCCAACTCCTCAGCAAACCCGAATACGAACGCGCGCTCGCTGCCACCCGCGACGAACGCATGGCCTGGTGGCGGGAAGCCCGTTTCGGGATGTTTGTCCACTTCGGTCTCTACGCCCTGCTGGAACGCAATGAATGGGCCATGGCCCTGGAAAACTGGAAAGTCGAGGACTACGAAAAGCTCGCCGATCAGTTCCAGCCCAAGCCCGGTGCCCCCCGCGAGTGGGCTGCCCTCGCGAAAAAGGCGGGGATGAAATACATGGTCCTCACGACCCGCCACCACGACGGCTTCAGCCTCTGGGACTCCAAGACGAATCCCTACAACTCCGTCAACTTCGGACCTAAACGCGATATCGTGAAGGAGTTCGTCGAGGCTTGCCGGGAATACGATCTCAAAATCGGCTTTTACTCCTCGCTCATGGACTGGCATCACCCCGATGGCTGGCGGTGTGCCTTTGATTCTGAGGCGCGCGCCCGCTTCCTCGCTTACATTCAAAGCCTGAACGAGGAGCTGCTCACCAACTATGGGAAGATCGATATTTTGTGGTACGATGTTCCGCGTCCCATGGAAAACCACGAGGGCTGGAATTCCCTCGAGCGCAACCAACGGCTGCGCGCGCTCCAGCCGCATATCTTGATCAACAACCGAAGCAAGTTGGACGAAGACTTCGGGACGCCCGAGGAGCACATCACCCCGACCGACAAGGACTGGGAAGCTTGCATGACCTTCAACGGTCTGAGTTGGGGCTACGTGGACTCCCAGCAGGTGATTCCCTACAGCTACAATGCCCACCGCATCCTCAAAATGCTCAGCACCGTCACGGCAGCCGGCGGCAACCTGCTTCTCAATATCGGACCCACGCCGGAGGGGGCGGTGCCCGCCGAAGCCATCGAACCCCTCACCACCGTGGGCAATTGGCTGCGGGAAAATGGCAGCGCGGTCTACGGCAAAAAACGGAAAGCCGAGATGCCCCATTTCAACGGCCTTTGCAGCACGTCCTTTGAGGGCAAGAAGGCCTGGATGTGGAACTGGATCTGGCCCAAAGACGGGGAGTTGATCATCGGCGGCTTCAAAACCAAACTCGTCGCCGCCTCGCTCGCGAAGGACGGAACCCCCATCGATTTCGAACAGCAAGGCCACCGCATCCGGCTGAAGAACCTGCCCGAAAAGACTCCGGACGCCCATGCCGGCGTCGCCGTCTTCGAGCTGGAGTTTGCGGAGGAGCCGGTGTGCCGCTTCGTCTCCGATTTCCCGCAGTTCCATCAAGGGGAGGTTTTTTGAAAGCCCGGCTTTCGAATGATGCCTCTCTCTCCCTGAAGGGCCGAAGATGACCCCACTCCCTGCAAAAGCTCCCGTCCACCCAAGCCCCCTGCGGCTTTGGCATGATGACGCCCTGGTCCGTCGCCTCCGGCAGTTGCTGAAGGACGGGCATCCCCATGTCACCGGGCTCCTCGAACGTGTCCGAAAGCTGGCCGAGGCCGCTTTCTCTGCGGAGCAGCCGGGGGACGTTCCGGTGGCCTGCGCGGTAGCCCACCTGCTCACCGGGGAAGCTGCGTATGCGCACAAAGCCCGGCGGATCATCCATGAGATGAGCCAGACCTGGCCATCTTTCGATTTAGGGGTGGCCACGCTCGGCATTCAGGCGGCCATTGTGCAGCAATGCTGTGCCGATGCCTGGTCGGAGGGGGAGCGGATGACCTTCCACGCCCTCTTGGCCCGCTGCTCCCTGGCCATCAACGAGGTTCGCCAGGGCAATCCCTATCAGGTGGGCAACAACTGGTGGGCCGTGACGCATGGAGGCGCCCTCATCGCCGCCCTCGCCAGCCATGGACAGCCCAAAGCGGAGGGCGGGGTGTGGGATCACTCCGAAGGCATCGCCTTCTGCGGGCAACGGATCGCCGTCTTCTGCAAGCATTTCGGCGAGACCGGACTCTACCATGAGGGGCAGGGCTACCAAGCCTATGCCTGCGGCGGGCTCCTGCCGGCCCTGCTCGCCTGGCGCAATTGCGGCGGGCCCGACCTCTTCGCGCAATACCCCAATCTTCGCCGCATGGGTCCCAGCATGGCGGCCATCACCTGCGCCCGGCACAACCTCACCGACGCCCACGGCAAAGATCCGGAATGGGGCAGCTCCATCAGTTGGAACGACCACAGCCAGGGCTGGCCTGCGGGGGCCATGGACAATATCCTTCTCGCTCTCGCCCCCGACGCGGAGCAGGGCGCGCTCCTGAACTGGTGGAACCGGATGTGGGGACACGCCAGCCCCTGCAAATCTTTCGCCTCCTGGACGCACGGTCTCTATTTCGCGGCGGTCTGCCATCCGTATGACACCGCCGAGGTCGATGCCAACGAGGGCCTGCCCCGCCACGTCAGCGACAGCCGCCAGGGCCTCTGGGTTGTCCGCGATCGGTATCAAGATCAGGACGATGCCCTCCTCGGTGCCTATGCCCGCACCACCCACGTGGGCGGGCACACCCATCACGACGCCGGCTCCATCCGCATGCTCGCCCTCAACCACGACTGGATCCTCGGCGGCGGAAACGGTCAGCCCCTCCCCGAATGGCAAAGCACGGTCTGCGACGCCGATCCCGCGTGGCGGGCGAAATCGCACAACCACGGCATGGTGATCTGGGACGAGGCGGACGATCTGGGGGCCCGGATGGCCATGGACCTGCGGGCCTGCACCCTCGGCTACCACGAGCGCTACATCTCCGTCCGCTGGGCGACGGAAGATTCACCGCTGATGCTGGCCCGCTTCGACCTCATCGAGCACCAACCCGGCCGCAAATGGTGGTCGACCCAGCTCTTCGCGCCGGAACTTACGTGTGAGATCGTTGAGCAAGGCTTCGACCTCCGCGCGGAAGACGGCGCCAGCATGCAGGTACGCTTTCTCGGGCACCAACCCGAGGAGATCCTTTTCGGCCACGCCCCTGGCACCCACCGCATCTTCGGAGACACAAGAATCGATTATCCCGGTCGGCCCTATGTCCGGGCCGTCTTCGGCGGGGGCCGCGAACTGCAGCACATCTACGCCGTGGCCACGATTCAAAAAGGAGCGGCTCCGCCCATCGAGCCCACCGACGCCGGCGTGGGTCTTCGCATCGGCGACTTCGAGTGGAAACGTCCCTTCGGGGCCGCGATACCGCCCGGTTTCGAGCTGACGAAGAGCCGGAATCTCTGCCAGTTCCCCAGCGGCCGGACGTCTGCCGATCCCCTTTACCCTCGATCTTGACACCGGAAGAAAGTAGGTTCTTTCTTACTTTATGCTTACTAAAGTATCCAGCAAGGGGCAGATGGTCATTCCAAAGTCGCTTCGAACCATGGCGCGAATCGCCCCCGGCGATGAACTGGAGGTGGGTTATTCGGGGGGCATGATCGTGCTGCGGAAACCGGAGCCCCTGGACACCGCGCGAATTCGGCGTCTGATGAAAGAAGGACGGAAGCTACCTGAGTATTCAGAAGAGAATGCAAAGGAAGTGGATGCCGCCATCGGGCGCGTGCGTCGGCGAGCCTCCCGAGGATGAGGGTAGTCTTCGACACGAATGTCGTGGTGAGTGCCTGTTTTTGGCGGGGACCTCCCTTCGAATGCCTCGCGGCATGGGCCACCGGTCGCGTGCGTGCCTCGATCAGCCCTCCGCTTTTGACCGAATACGAGGAGACATTTGAGGAGTTGCTTTCCGACTACGGCGACCGCTTGCATGTTGACTGGGTCGCTTTGCTCCGCGCGAGTGGAGAAATGGTGTTTCCGGTCGAGCGGGCCACAGGTGCGACACCCGACCCCTTCGATGAAATGGTCCTTGAGTGCGCGCTCGCGGCGCAGGCCGATGCCATTGTGAGCGGGGACAAAAAGCATCTGCTCCCGCTGGGAGCGTATCGGGGCATTCCCATCCTCGCGCCGGTCGAGTTTCTGCGGCGCATCGACTGAACATCTCCCTGAACATTATGAATCATTCGCCATCATCCCGCCCCTGGATTTCCCCGCAACCGCCCCGCTCCCCGGCCTTTGAGCAGGCGATGCGGCAGCGCGACTGGTTGGTCGCCGCGGTGTATTTCCAGCCCAACGACATTGATCCCAACCATCTGCTCTTCGAACTGAAGCGCATGCGGGAGCTGGGGTTCAATGCCGTCCGCTTTTACCATGCGGTTCCGACCGAGACCGCACCCGGCATCTTCGATTTCTCGCGGGCGGATCTGTGGATGGAGGCTGCGCGGGAGGCGGGCATTCGCGTGATTCTGCACCTCGAGTGGTTCTTTGTCTCCGATGGGCTTTTGGAGCGCGAGGGGCTTGACCGCGAAACCTTCGAGCGTGCACCCGGCGATGACCCGCGCTATGCGGCGGTGCTGGACGCCCACTACCGGCCCATCCTCGAGCGCTATCGGGATCACCCGGCGATGTACATGTGGGGGATACTGGGAGAGCCGGACGTCGGGCCGGCCGAGCTTGCGCCGGAGGATCACGCCCGCTTCGGCGAATGGCTGGCCAGGAAATACGGATCGCTGTCGGCGCTCGACACGGCCTGGAATCTCTATCCGGACCGCGGGCAGACCATCATACCCGGCTTTGAAGAGGCCTGGCGCGAGCTGGCGGGGCTTTATTCGGAGGAAAAGATCAGCGGCGTGAACCGCGCCATGATCAACTACGGCGCCGCCCGGGACTTCATCGAGTTTGCCACGGATCACAGTTTCGTTCGCGCGGATGTGCTCCTGCGGCTCATTCGTGGGATCGACCCGGTGCACCCCATCGCGATCGGGGCCCATCAGCTTTTCGCGTCCCAGCCCCTTCTGCGCTGGAACATCCCGCGGTGGGCAAAGATGGGCGACCTCTTCACCACCAGCATCCACCTGAGCTGGCACTTCGAACTGGTCGATGGCGAGTTGGATCGCCCCGTTTACATGCAGGCGCGGCTCACCCGCGACGCGGACAAAACCGGTTGGACGAGCTGCTATGAAACCACTGCCGGGCCCGTGCAATACTCCGGAGGCTTTGGCAATGCCATGACCCCGGGCCTCATGCGGCGGCTCATGCTCAGCTATCTGGCGGCGGGCAATGTGAACATCGGCTTCTGGACGTGGAACCCCCGGCCCGGCGGCTGGGAAGCCGGCGAGTATGGCCTGATCGATCTCGCTGGCGGACTGACCCCCTGGGCGGAAGAGGCGGGCCGTGTCACCCAGGCCATGCAACAGTACCACGAAGAGCTGTGGGCCTCGGATGATGAAGCCGAGGTGGGGATTCTCACCAGTTGGGAGACCGACGCCCTGCTCTGTCTGGAGCCGCATCGCCACGATCTGGACGGTTTGCGCGATCACAGCCGGGGCACGCCCCTACAGGCTCAACGGGCACGCATCGGCGCAAGCCGCGCGCTGCTCAACGCCCATATCCCTTTTCATTTTCTGACCACCGATGAGCTGGGTTCCCCCCAGGCTGAGCGCTATCGCGTGATCTATGCGCCGCACCTGCGGACACTGGATGAAGCCCTTCTCGATCAGCTGCTACGCTTTGTCGAGCGGGGCGGACGGCTCATTGCGGACGTTCCCTTCGGGTTCAACGATCCCTGGGGCAAACTCCTGAAGACCGGACGGGGTTCGAAGATCGACCGGCTCTTCGGCGGCTGGACGACCGCGATTCACGACACGCGCACCCATCCGCGCGCATTGGGCCGAGCCGCTGTAAACGGCTTTTACGCTGACCTCGCCGTCAGTGATGCGCGTGTACTGGCGTCGTGGGAGGACGGCGCGCCCGCGATCCTGGAGAAGACCTTTGTCGGGCAGGCGGGTCAAAGTGGCGGTTCGGCAGTCTTCGTCGGCTGCGACCTCTCGCGGCAGTGTCTCCGGCCGGGCAACGTCCATGCCGAGCGTATGCTGGCGGACATCGTGTGTACCGGACAGCAGCAGAGGTGGCGAACATCGGCACCGCTTGCCTGGAGGCGACGGTGTGAAAAGGCCGATCATTACTTCATCGTCAATGATGGGCCGCGCACACTCGCGTTGATCGATTGCTTTGATGCCGATTACACAAACGGGATCGATGTCCTCTCCGGCGAAACAGTGTCCCTGAAGGGCACGCTCAGCTGTGAAGTGCCCAAGGACGCCGCCTGCTGGCTGCGGTTTGAACGGAAGGCGTGAGGGCTTCCAGTTCCGGCGGCTTGCCTGCCGGGTTCGCCAAAGGGAAACGGTCCAGCGTCGGCTTGTGGTGAAGAGTCGCCGAGGTTAGGTCCCACCGTATTCGCCGCCGTCCCGCCAGACGCCGGTGACGAGGGTGCGGAGGGGGAGGGCGGGGATGCCGCGTTCGCCCCGTTCCACCATGCGCGTCACCCCGTCCACTGCAGCCGCGCCGATGGCGGCGTTGTTGTGGTCCATGCCCGGTCCGGGGTCGACTTCGTCCAAGGCATAGGACGCCTTCTCCACTTTGCCCAATCCGGCCTCGCGGAGCCATGCGCCCACCCGGGCTTCCCGCGTCACGACAGTGTCGAGACGGTTCTTCCGCACCCAATCGAGAAACGCCCCCTCGTTTGCCTCCTCATAGCCCAGGAGCGGAATCCGCCGGGCTTCGCGCCAAGCTTTGAAGGACGACACCACCCGGCCCAAAACCCGTCGGTTGTCCTCTTCCCAAAGGTAGACCCCGATGCGCTTCCTCCCACGCGCGGCGAGGATTTCGAGCAGTTGTGTCATCGTCTGAAAATGATCATTTGTGACCACATGAAGCGCCGGTTCCGCCAAGGTGTAGCCGATCGCCACCGCGCTCAGGCGATCCCATGGTAGCCGCAGTCGAGCCCCGGGTTGCGCCTGTGGAGCTACGACCACCCCGGTGATGCCGCGGGCGTGCAAGACTTCCGCGAGGCGGGCCTCCGTCAATCCGCCGCGACCCACCCAAAATTCCGTGATCCCGTATCCCAGGGTTTCCGCACGTTCCCGCGCCCCCCGCAAATACGCCCCATAGGCGGCGAATCGCCCCATGTTCGTATCGCTTCCATGATTGTAGATCCAGGCGAGGGTGGCCCCGCGATCACCCTGCCGACTCCGCCGCGCTTCGCGCCAGCGGGCCAACGCACCCAGCATCGGATCGGGCCGGTAGCCCAGCTCCGCCGCTTTCGCCCGCACCCGCGCCTTCGTCGCCGCCGCCACCGCCGGATGGTTGCCCAGCGCCTTCGAGACCGTCGTCACCTCCACCCCCAGGGCCTGCGCCACATCCCGCTGCGTTACCCGTTCGGAAACGTCCTTATTCATCTGTTTCCCATGTGTGAAATGAGAGCGGATTGCAAACGGGAAGTGCGCGTGCAGGGTGGGAGAGATGCCCCGTTTAGACTCCAAAGTTGCCCTGATCACTGGTGCCTCCGAAGGCCTTGGCCGGGAGCTCGCCCTCGCTTTTGCGGCGGAAGGCGCGTCCGTTGTCCTTGCCGCCCGGTCGGCTGCCAAGCTGGAGGCTTTTGCCGCCGAACTGAAGGACGCCGGTCACCGCGCCCTTCCCGTGGTCTGTGATGTGGGTGACTCCGCCCAGGTCGAGGCTGCCGTGGCCGCGACCATCGCTGCCTTTGGACGGATCGATGTGCTCATCAACAACGCCGCCGTGGCCATCCCCGGCGACATCACCGACCAGACCGAGGAAGACTGGATGCGCCTTCTCAATATCAATCTGCTGGGTGTTTTCCGAGGCATCAAGTTTGCCCTTCCACACATGCTGGAGCAGGGTTCCGGCAGCATCATCAACATGGCCTCGATCCAGGGCGACCGCTCCTGGAACCACTGGACAACCTACGCCGCCGCCAAGGGAGCGATGAAAGCCATGACCCGCCAACTCGCCGGGCAATACGGCAAGAGCGGTGTGCGCTTCAACTGCATTTCCCCCGGTGCCATGGACACCCCCATGAACCGGGAACGCCGCAAACGCGAGGGCGATGCCTTCTACGAGTCGAACAAGCGCATGCACGCCCTCGGGCGTATGGGCCGGCCCGACGAGGTCAACGGGGCCGCCATCTTCCTCGCCTCCGACGAGTCCTCCTTCGTCACCGGCACAGACCTCGTCGTCGACGGCGGCCTCAGCGTCCTCCCCCGCGAATAAAACGAGAAACAGACATTTCTGTCTGCCCCCCCTTTCCTCACCATGCCCCCCCAAGCCCTACAGGACGTGCGCGTCCTCGACTTCACCCAACTCCTTCAGGGCCCCTACGCCACGCAGATGCTCGGCGACCTTGGGGCCGACGTCATCAAGATCGAGAAACCCGGCACGGGCGACCTCTACCGCTCGATGACGTTTTTCAACCAATGGATCGGCGACGGCGAATCCCCCTGCTTTCTCCCCTGGAACCGCAACAAACGCTCCCTTGCCATCGACCTGAAAGCCCCGGAGGCGCGGGACATCGTGCTGCGCCTGGCCGGGGAGGCCGATGTCGTCGTGGAAAACTTTCGCCCCGGCGTAATGGATAAACTCGGGCTTGGCTACGAGACCGTCCGTGCCCTCAACCCGCGCCTCATCTATGCCTCCGCTTCCGGCTGGGGACCGGACGGTCCCTACGCCAAGCGCCCCGGCCAGGACTTGCTTGTGCAGGGCCTCAGCGGAGCGGTCTTTGCCAGCGGAAAAAAGAGCGCCGGCCCCGTCGCCATCGGCACGGCCCTGAGCGACCAGCTCGGTGCCCTTCACCTCGTCTACGCCATTCTCGCCGCCCTCTACCACCGCGAGCGGAGCGGCGAAGGGCAGCGCATCGAGGTGAATCTTCTGCAAAGCGTGCTCGCCTTTGAGATGCAGGATTTCTTCACCGTGCACAATCTCGGGCGCGGTTTCGAGCGACCGGAATCCGGCATCGCCCATCCGGGCAACGGGGCCCCCTTTGGCATCTACCCGACGGCGGACGGTTGGATCACCATCGCCATGAACCCCTGGCCGAAGATCGTTGCGGGCATCGGCGATCCCGCCCTCCACGCCTACAACGACCCGCAGACGCTCTTCGACCGGCGCGACGAGATCTATGGCGTCCTCGAAGGCCATTTTCGCACGCGCACAACGGAGGAGTGGCTTGAACGTCTCCTCGCCCTCGACATCTGGTGCGCCCCCGCCCTCGAACTCAAGGATGTTGCCGCCGATCCGCAGGTGCGCCACCTGGAGGCCTTCACCGAAGTCGATCACCCAAAAGCCGGGCGCGTTTGCGTGACCAACATCCCCTTCCGCATGAGCGCCACGCCCGGGTCGATCCGGCGACCCGCCCCCCTCGTCGGCCAGCATGGCCGGGAAATCCTCCGCGAGTTGGGATACAACGATGCCCGCATCGCCGAACTGGAGGCGCGCGGACTCCTCACTGTCGAAGAGGTGTCCGCATGAGGCCCATCCTCAAGGTGACCGCCCGCGCCTCCGTCTTTTGCGGCGGCATCCTCCATCCGCAGCGCCTCAATCACCCTGAGGGCCTCTGCGTCGACCCGCGCGACGGTTCCCTCTGGTGCGGGGGTGAGGGTGGCGAGCTGTACCACATTTCCCCGGACGGTGTTACTATCCGCACTGTCATGTGCACGGGCGGCTTCCTCCTCGGGATCGCCATGGATAGCCGCCACTATCTCTACCTCTGCGATCTCCATCACCAGGCCGTCTTTGTCGTCTCGGACAGCGGGGAGTGCCTTGCCACCCTCCGCGCCGACGGCCTCACCTTGCCGAACTTCGCCGTGCTTTCGCTGGACGAGCGCTTTCTTTACGTTTCCAACACCGTCCGTTCGGGCGGCCCCGGCATCTTCCGCTTCGACCTCACTACCGGCGAGGGTACGCTCTGGATGGCGGAAACCTGCTTCTCCGCCAATGGCCTTGCCCTTGCCCCGGACGGTTCTGCCCTCTACCTTGTGGAAAGCCACCTGCCCGGTGTTTCCCGTATCCCCATCCGGCCCGACGGATCCGCCGGGCTGAAAGCGCCTTTCCTCGCCCTTCCCGGCGACGAACCCGACGGCCTCGCCTTCGACGCCTCCGGCCACCTCTGGATTTCCATCTACAATCCCACCCGCATCCACCGTCTCCGTCTGCCCGAAGGGCGTCTCGAAACCATCATCGAAGACCCCACCACCGACCTCCTGCACCACGCCACCAACCTCGCCTTCCGGGGCCCGGAGGAACTCTTCGTGGCCAACCTCGGTGCGTGGCACCTCACCCGAATCGACCTCACCGGTCTGACCTCATGACGTATCAACACCTCCAATACGCCGTCGCCGAAGGTATCGGTACGATCACTTTCAACCGGCCGGATCAGCTCAACGCCATGAACCGCCGCCTCATGGAGGAACTCATGGATGCCATCCACCGCCTCGACGGGGATGAGGCCGCCCGCGTGGGCCTGCTCACCGGAGCCGGGCGGGCCTTCATGGCCGGGGCCGATCTCAAGGAATACGCCCGCCGGAGCGACGCCGAGTTTGCCTCCTTCCAAATCCTCGGGCGCGGGCTCTACGCCGCCCTTGAAGGCAACCGCAAACCGGTCGTGGCAGCCGTCAACGGCCACGCCCTCGGGGGCGGCTTTGAGATCGCCCTTGCCTGCGACCTCATCGTTGCCGCCGAAGGCGCGAAACTCGGGCTCCCCGAGATCCTCCTCCACCTCATACCCGGGGGCGGGGGCACGCAGCGCCTGCCCCGCAAGCTCGGCCTCACCCGCGCGAACGAACTCCTCTTCACCGGCCGCCTCGCGACCGCTTCCGAACTGCACGCCTGGGGCGTCGTCAACCACGTCTATGCGCGGGAAACCTTTGCCTCCGACGCGCATGCCTTCGCCGCGACCATCGCCGACAAATCCGCCGATGCCCTCCGCACCCTCAAGCAACTCACGCAACTGGCCGCCGGTCCCTTCAACCCAGCCGCTCAGGCTCTGGAAAACGAGGCTCTCGAACGCCTCCACCGCACCGACGCCGCCCGAGCCAAGCTCGCCGGGTTTGTCGCCGCCAGCGAAGCCCGCGCCGCCGCAAAAAACCCGTGACCACGCTCACCGGCACCACCTGGGACCACCCCCGCGGCTACGCTCCGCTGGAAGCACTCGTGCCAGACATCGAGGCGCGCTTTGGCCTGCGCATCGATTGGACCCGCCGCTCTCTCCGCGAGTTTGGCGACACCTCCGTCACCGCTCTCGCCCACCGCTTTGACCTGCTCGTCATCGACCATCCGCATTGCGGGCAGGCCGCCCGCGACGGCGCCCTGCTTGCCCTCGACGCCCGCCTCTCGGTGCAGGAGCGGGCTGACATCACTCGCGAACCCATCGGCCCCTCGCTGGACTCCTATCAACTCGACGGTCGTCTCTGGGCGCTGCCGATCGACGCCGCTATGCAGTCCGCCTCCATGCGCAAGGGTCTTGGTCACCCCTTTCCCGAAACCTGGGATGCCCTCCTCAAATCGGACCTCCGTTTCGCCATACCCCTTTGCCCGACCGACGTCTTCTGCACATTTCTCACGCTCTGCGCGCAGCACGGTCACCCCGCCGACACGCGCGGCGATTTCCTCCGGCACCCCGACCTCGCCGACACCCTCGCCCGCCTGCGCCGCCTCTACGCCCGTGCCGATCCGCGATCCATCGACTGGAACCCCATCCAGCTCTACGAGCACATGATCCGCCACGCCGATATCGATTACTGCCCGCTTGCGTTCTGTTACCTCCACTACGCCGACCGCCTCCGCTTTGGCCCCATCCCCAACCGCCGCCACGCCCTCCTCGGCGGGGCCGGACTCGCCGTCTCGGCCCATTGCCGACACCCTGAACCGGCCATCCGCGCTGCCGCCTGGCTTGCGAGCGGGGCCTGCCAAAGCGGCCCCTATCTCGATTACAGCGGTCAACCCGCCCACGGCAGCGCCTGGAAATCGAACCGGCCCTTCTTTCGCGACCTGAGGACAACCCTCGAATTGGCCTACCTCCGGCCACGGTGCCCCGGTTGGAACCGGTTTCAGGAAGAAGCGGGGCACCGCCTCCATGCGTGGCTGCAAAGCAAGCGATCTGAGGGCAGCATCAGGGACGACTTTTGGTCTCTTTTCGCGGCCCACGTGACGGGATATCAGGTGAACCGTGGTCACCGTCCTCGCCTTCAACTTCCTCGGCGATGGCATCCGTGACGCCGCCGACCCCTGCGCCGACCGGTAGAGGCCCCCTCCCATGACCGCCGGGAAAGGCGTGCCACCCGGCCGGTGCGGCCAGATGCGGCAAACGCCGTTAACCTTGCTTCCCCAGGGGCATCCGGAAGCGGATTACCCCCCAAGAGGTCCAGGGAAGTCTGGGAAGATGTAAAAGCGCGGCTTCTGGGGGTTATAACCCTTTAGTCGGTTTTGCACCCCTTAATTCTTGTTAAAAAGAGATTCATTAGATCGGAATTTCGTCGAAAACGTTGACTCGGCGCGTGCGGAACTCTTTCCATCGAAGCATGGCAAAAATGAGCAACCGCTTCCCCATCCTGGCCCCCGCAAGGCTTCTCCTGACACTGATTCTCTCCACGTCCTTTGCTTTTGGGCAATCGGTCGATCTGCGGCCTTATTTCAACTTCCTGCTCAAAGATGGCTTCACCCTGATTTTTGAAGGGGAGGCTGAAGACACGATGGAGGAGGGCGAGTTCATCGATGCCAGATGGGTCTACCAAACGATCGTTCGCTCGGAAGCGGGCGGGGTTACGGAAACGATTCTCCGCACGTCCAACACCGTTCGCACACCGGAGGGCAATGTCGCTTTCACCATAGATGGGAACCTGCGTATTGACAGTGGTGGCGTAACCGACGCCGGAACCAACGGCTATTCTTTCCTGATGGGCGAGTTTGTGACTATCGGGGTGGATTTCGACGAAAACCCGCTTTTCCTGCCGGCATCCGCAACCGTCGGGCAGACCTTCACCTCCACCTTCAACCGGACCACCCGCACGGCTTTCTCGGGCGATGACTTCATGGAGACGACGACTGAGATCAAGCGGGAGATCACCGTGATCGGGATCGAGAGCGTGACGGTTCCCGCAGGTACGTTCGAAGCCCTCGTGATCGAGCAATTGGAAAGGCAGGAGACTCCTTTGTTCGGCTCAATCACGATGACGAACGTCGAGCGCACGCGCCAATGGTTGGCCGAGGATGTGGGCTTTGTGAAGGTCGAAGTCTATGAGTCGGGCGAGATCTCCAACGTCGAAACCGAGGAAGAGCGGCTCACTTCCTCTTTCCAGCTGGTGGAGTTTCATGAATCCTATCAACCCGGTCCGGTCGACGCGGTTTTCAGCGGAGCGGGCAGCCTCATTGACGGAGAGTCCGAGTTCTTTTTCCAGCCGTGGTTTGGCTTCTTCCTCGGCGTTTCCGAAGACAGCCCCTGGATCTATCATCCGGGATTCGGATTTGTTTACTCTCTCGGCGGGGCGGGTCCGGATGGGCGCTGGTTTTTTTCGCCAGATCCGCGGATCGGCACCTTCTATATCGATAACCATTGTGTCAGCTATACGTTCGTGGATGATCTGGAGACGGACGAAGTGTCTGCCTTCTTGACCGGTTGGTTCTTCACCACCGTCGACGACGGAACCTGGTTCTATTTCGAGGCCGACATCTTCGGCGCGACCCTGACCTTCTGGCCAAATGGCCAGGCCCCCGCGACCACCATCCAGTTCGCGCCGATTTTATCGGAAGAGGATTTCTGATGCCGCCGCCCGGCGAATTTCTGCCTTGTCCTCTTTCTCGATGAAAACGTTCGTGTGCGCGACAGGGTGACCCGGTGGGAAGACCTTGATGAGGAGGCTGACGCCGTAGCCTGGGTCCAACCCTCGCGCCCATTTCGGGGGCGGGATGGGTTTGCCCAACCGGTTTCCCCCGGGCGCATCGCGGTGGCCAGCCAGGACCGATGGGAATCATGACAAACTTCGTGATTGTAGGGCAACCGGGCCAAGCCCGGAGAAAAACGTCCCTCTCAGCGCCCTCAGGAAGTCAAAAAATCTTCACTCAGATCTCCTGCGATGAAAAGGGAAACCCCGTGCGTGATGACCAATCCACCACATACCTCGCCAGCTTCCGCGTGGTCGCCAAGTTTGGCGCTTTGGTCCGCGCTGGAGCGATCCGCCGGGGAATGGGTCGCGCCGTGAGGGTCGTCCTCGGCAACGGCGCGGCCGGAATCCGGGAACTGGCTCATGTCATCTTCGGCTTCGCCGTTCAGATCATCGACCAACGCTGTAAACAGCCCGCATGTTTTGGCCTAAAGGACCGCGCGCAAAGCATACTCGACCGGCGTTGCGCACTCATGAGCGGCCAATTGGACCTCTGCTGGGAGGGCATCCGTCAGGGCGATTACCTCCGCCTACGCCCCGTCGTCTGAGGCTGGGTTACTTTTTGGTCACACAGCCGGTTAACACACTGGGGTGGGGATTTGGTTGATGTTTAAAAGGATTTGTTCATCCACGGGAGAGTGCAAATTAGTGCGCCATCCCCCCTTCGACCCGCCGCCTGAATACATCCTTACGCCCATGAATTGCGTTAAATTTTGCTTTTGGTTGCTTGCCTCGCTTGTGATTGCGCCGCCAGTGCTTTTGGCGGCGGGGGAGTTGGTCGTGTTCGATCCCTTCTCTGACGGCGGGACTACCCAAGGCGAAGATCCGTTGGATGTACACTGGTTCACCTCGGACCCGGCGCACGCGATCTTCTCGGTGGTCGAGGACCCTCTCCTCGATCCGGAGCCGCCCAACCGCGTGGGCAGTTTTTTGATCAATAATCCGGACACCGTTGAGAAGGATGACTACATATTTTTCGCCCTTCCGGAAGTCGTTAACCTGGCCGTCGGCGAAGCGCTGCAAGTGAGTTTTCTTCTCCGCTTCGAGGGCGGGCTGCCCCGGGCGGATGCCAGCCGGACGGGGGTTTCGCTGGCTTACCGTTCACCCACCGGCGGCAACACACCGTGGCCCCATGCCGGCAATCGTGAGTATTTCTTCTTCACCTCCTTTGGTAGTGGCGGCTTTGGGGGAAGCATTCGCAAGAGCAGCGGTATCCAAATACTCAACACGGGCACTGTTTTAGCCGCGAACACCCCCACGGTGAATCTTGGTAGTGGCGTCGGTAGCGTCTTCTTCGAGGTCGCCCGCGTGGATGCCGGCACCATGCGCATTCGCTATGGTCTCAATGGCATGCCGCCCCGTGAAGCGTTCGATACCGAAGACATCACAACCGCGTTTAGTCATGTCTTCTGGCGCTATCGCCGCGCCACCCATGCGCCGCTGGAATCGCTGCGTATTGATGATGTGCGCGTGGTGCGGACCGCTGTCGACTTGAGTGAACCGGAGCCGCGAATGTGGTATGTGCGGGCCGATGGGGACAATGCGCAGAGCGGTGATACCCCGGATGCCGCGCTTGCCTCCATTAACTATGCCCTCTCGTGGGCGCGGGCCGGGGATACGATCGAGGTGGGCGAGGGCGTCTACAGAGAGGCGATCTTCTTTCCCTACTCAGGGGAGCCGGATGCGCCCATTACGCTGCGGGCCGCGACCGCGCTCAACGGCAGTTTTGAACGGGTCGTGGTCTCAGCCTTTGAGCCACTCCTCCCGGGGATGGATTGGGTTGGCGCGTGGGAGCCCCATGCCGGGAACACCTGGCGGATCGCGCTTCCTCCCGGACGGGCGCTCACCCTCGGGCGCAACCTTCTCGAAGTCGATGGCGAGGTCCTCCTGCCCGCCCGCTGGCCGACCGCACTTTCTCCTGTCGACTTTGACCGCCGTGCTATGGCTGAGGCCACCGATGGAAGCGTGGACGCCTCGAAGGCCCATTCCCAACCCCCGTATCCAGGGACGAATTTTTTCGATGCCACCTACACCGACGCGGCCCTCGCAGCCTTCTCCCCTGATGTCTGGGCGGGGGCGCGCATTGATGTTTGCGCGGGGCACAACTGGTGGCCGAAGACGGGTGTCGTGACGGGTAACGACGCCGGCCAGCTTTTCTTCCGTTTCCGTTTCGAGACCAACTGGAATCCCGCCATAGACACGCCCAAAGAGGGCGACCGCTACGCTTTGTGGGGGCACCTTGGCGCGCTCGACACGCCTGGCGAATTCTTTATCGATGTGCATGGCGTGAATGGCCCGGCCAATACCCTCTATGTTTGGTTTCCCGACAGCGGGCCGCCGGACGGGCGCACTGTTTCCCTTCTGGCCCGCAGTGATTCGGTCGTCCTGGGTAACCGCTCGCATATTGTCATGGAAGGTATCCATATTCGCGGAGGCACGCTCTCCATGAGCGCAGGCTCGACGCACAATCGCTTCGATCATGTGGAGGTGGATTACGGAGCGGTGAATCGAAACCGTCTCCGCTTCGGGAGCGGGGCATCCGTGCTCCTGGCAGGCGACCACCATATCTTTACCAACGGACGCGTCGGCCATACCTTCGGGCGCTCGATTGAGGTCGTGGGCTATGGTAGTGAAGTCAGCAATACGGTCTCGCACGACGCCAGCAGTCACCTCCTCACCCTCTTCGATGCAGTCGGCGCGCACGCCGCCATGAACACCCTCTTCCGCTCCGGGGATACCGCCATCGATATCGGGGCCAAATCCACCCTGATCGAGTTCAACCATGCCTACCATGCGGGTATGCGCATCACCGACATTGCCGTCCTCAATACCTGGAACAGCGGCGATATGGAGGGCACGGAAATCCGCTACAACTGGGTGCACAGCAACCTGGCTCCGTGGGATGCCAGCCGCTCCTGGTGGGGCGGTCAGGGTATCCGTCTTGATTCGGGCGGTGCTCCCCTCGGTTGCTCTCATGCGCGTATCCACCACAACGTCGTTTGGAACACCACCTCGCGCAGCTCCCTTACCTTTTGGGGGCTCGAAGAGGGAATGCTCAACTTCGGGAACTCGCGGATCGATGTCTTCCACAACACCCTTGAAGACACTCTCGTCTTCGGAGGCAGTGGATCGGTCGCGGGTGGAGATGTGCGCAACAACATCGCACGTGCTTTCAATAATCCTGTCAACTCGGTCGAGGGTCTCGTCTTCACCGATAACCTGTTCCGCGATAATGCCGTGGCGGGCAATCTCCAAGCCGATCCGGGATACATCTCCGCGCCCAACCGGAATTTCCAACTGCGGGCGGACTCCGCCGCCATCGGAGTGGGATCCCCCGTGTCCGGAGTCACGGAGACGGCCGACCACAATTACCTCGGTGCCTACAATCCTGCGGTCGCGCCATGGACGCCGGGCGCGCGGCTGCGCTCAGTCGACCTTCCCGACCTTCTCACTTCAGTCGAAACCGACCCTCTGGGGCAAACACGGATCATGGTCACGGGCTTGCCGGCCGGGCGCACTTTCCCCGATGCCTTTTCCATGCGCCTTGGCGGGCGTGAGGCGGGGGAGTGGCGCGCGCGTTACTTTCCTGCCACGCATTCTGTCACGGGCGTCTTCCACATCGATTTGGAGGGCCTCGGGGCGAGCGCCTTGATCGAGTTTAGCCTCGATGGTGTCGAGTGGGTTGTGCCCGCCGAGAGCACGATTGCCTTGCCGGTGCCCACGTTCGAAGTGGACGCGGGTTGGGTCGCACCGGTCGCCGGCGGCACCGAACATATCCTCTCCGGTGAGCACCTCGCGGGACCCGTTACTCCGCTGCAACTTCTCGAAATCGCCGGACTCTCCGGCAACGACTTCGTGTCCGAGGCCTTCCCGTGGATCGTCGACACGGCGGCGTGGGTGGCGCAGGGTATGTCGCCCGATGGCCGCGACCTCCGGTTCCTTGCCTGGGACGGGGAAGCGCCCGTGCGCCACCATGTCGAATACGGTATCGGCCGCGCAAATACACTCATCTGGCTCATTTCGGGGGCCAACGGGGCGGATGGCGAGGTCGTGAGCTTCGAAGACCGCAGCCGCATCTTCCTTTCCTTTGGCGATGAAAGCGTGGCCGGAGGCGACGATCCGCAGGTGCTTACGGACAGTTTTCCCGCGCTGGGTTCGACCGCCCGGTTGCTTCACCTCAGGGCACACGATCTCGCTGAGACAGCGGGGGAGGGGGACCCCGTTAGCACATGGCCGGACGCCGGCCCGCTGGCCCTGCCTGTCTTGCAGCCGGATGCGGCGAGCCGCCCACAGGTGCGCCTGGATGCTTTCGGCGGACTCCCCAGTATCGCTTTCGATGGCGTAAATGACCACCTGGATGTCAATGGTGCGGCCGGAATCGAATCCGGTTCCGCGCGGATCTTCACGGTTTTCCGCAATCCGGAACCGGGTGCCGTGCGGTGGCAGCGGCTCTACAGTGCACGCACAAATACGGCCGTGACGGACTTCGAAACCGGCTTCTACGCAATTGTTCCAACGACGCCCCAAGGCGATCCGCTCACCAATCCCGGCCCGACCATTCGCGACATGAACCAGCAGGGTCACTTCTCGGGAGAGAACTTTCGTATTGGACGGCGCTCGCTCGCCAATTTTGAGCATTTCCGGGGGGAGATCGCCGAGATCATCGCCCTCTCCGGCGAGTTTGTCGGTGTGCCGCGGGATCAGCTCCTGCGGTATTTGCGTCGCAAATACGGTATTGCTGACCGGCCCACTGTGACCGTGGCGGATGCGGAGGCGTTTGCCCCCTTGCGTGTTTTTGTGGGTGGGGCCGAGGCGCTTTGGCTGCGCCGCGAGAGCGATGGCTCCCTGAGCTTTGGGGCTCCACCGCTTACGCCGGAAACGCCCCTTCCGGCTATTGAGGATGTGCGCGCGGTCCTCGCCGATGGGCGCGAGTTCGTGCTGGCGGATGCTTTCACGTATACCCTCGATGGGAGCGCTCCCCATCCCTTCGCCCTCTGGGCTTCAGATTTGCCGCCGGAGATGCGCGGGCCGCTCGACCGTGTTGGGTCGCACGGGATCTCCAACCTCATGCGCTTCGCCTTCGGGCAGGCTGCACTGGAGACTGACTACCCAACAGGTTTACCCTTGGTCTACGACATGCCCGGCGCGGAGATGCGCATGGAGTTGATCCGGCGCTCGGGAGGCTCCTTCAACGGACTGGCTTACGAAGCGGATGGCCTGCGCTACATTCTGGAAACATCGGCGGATCTGGGCGATTGGAGCTCTGTCGCCTGGGATCTGCTCTCCGCTGAAGTGATCGATGATCGCACGGAGCGTGTGGTTCTTCACCTGCCCCTCGCCCCGCCCACGACCTTCTACCGGATACGGGTTGTTTTGGTGGACGGTTAGCTCCGCGCTTTGTGCCTTAAGAAAGAAAAAAGCCCCGCTCAGTGAAGAGCGGGGCTTTGGATTAAGATGTCCGTGAATAAAGCAAGCGGAGGGAATTACATCATCCCGTCCATGCCGCCCATTCCGCCCATGCCACCCATTCCGGCACCGGCAGATTCCTTCTTCTCTTCCGGAATGTCCGTGATGATGGCTTCCGTGGTGAGGAGGAGTCCGGCAACCGAAGCGGCATACTGGAGGGCGCTGCGGGTCACCTTGGCGGGATCGACGACACCGGCCTTGATGAGGTCTTCATACTGCTCGGTCGCCACGTTGTAGCCAATGTTGCCTTCCTGGCGGAGGACTTCCTGCACCACGAGGCTGCCTTCCACACCGGCGTTGATGCAGAGCTGGCGCAACGGATACTCGAGGGCGAAGGCCACGATCTGTCCACCGATGGCTTCGTCACCTTCGAGCTTGAGCGCGTCGACAGCCTTCCGGGCGCGGAGGAGGGACACACCGCCACCGGCGACGATACCTTCTTCGACAGCGGCGCGGGTTGCGTGGAGGGCGTCTTCCACGCGGGCCTTCTTCTCCTTCATTTCAGGCTCGGTGGCGGCTCCGACATTGATCACGGCCACACCGCCGGCGAGCTTGGCGAGGCGCTCCTGGAGCTTTTCGCGGTCGTAGTCGGAAGTGGTTTCTTCGATCTGGCGGCGGATTTGCTTCACGCGGCCCTGGATGTCAGCGGAGCTGCCTCCACCTTCCACGATGGTCGTGTTCTCCTTGTCCACGGTGACGCGCTTGGCACGGCCGAGGTCGGAGAGTTCGAGGTTTTCGATCTTCAGGCCGAGATCTTCGGTGATGCACTTGCCACCGGTGAGGACAGCGATGTCCTTGAGCATTTCCTTGCGGCGGTCACCGAAGCCGGGAGCTTTCACGGCGCACACGTTGAGCATACCGCGGAGCTTGTTCACCACGAGGGTGGCGAGGGCTTCACCTTCGACGTCCTCAGCGATGAGGAGGAAGGGCTTGCCGCTCTGCGCGACCTTCTGGAGAAGGGGGAGAAGCTCGTTGAGGTTGGAAATCTTCTTCTCGTGGATGAGGATGTAGGCATCTTCGAGCACGGCTTCCATCGCTTCCTGATCGGTCGCGAAGTAGGGGCTGAGGTAGCCCTTGTCGAATTGCATACCTTCGACGACATCGAGGGTGGTTTCGATGCCCTTGGCTTCCTCAACCGTGATCGTGCCGTCCTTGCCCACCTTGTCCATGGCGTCGGCAATGATCGTGCCGATTTCCGTTTCCCAGTTGGCGGAGACGGTGGCGACGTTCTTCACCGCTTCGCGGTCGGTCACGGAGATGGCGCTGTCAGCGATGTGCTTGACGGCAGCAGTCACGGCCTTGTCGATACCGCGCTTGATGTAGACGGGGTTGGCACCGGAGGAGACGTTCTTGAGGCCGCGGCGGAAGATCGCCTCGGCGAGAACGGTGGCGGTCGTCGTGCCGTCACCGGCGTTGTCGCTCGTGCGGGTGGCCACTTCCTTGACCATCTGCGCGCCCATGTTCTCATAGGGATCGGGCAGTTCGATTTCCTTGGCCACGGACACGCCATCCTTGGTTACCGTCGGGCTGCCGAATTTTTTGTCGATCACGACATTGCGGCCCTTGGGGCCGAGGGTCACCTTGACCGCACGGGCCAGGGTTTCCACACCTTTGAGAAGGCGCTTGCGCGCGTCTTCGTCGAAACGAATTTGTTTAGCCATAATATTTTATCTGTTTGTTGTGATGAATCTTTCGATACGCTGATCGAAGCTTAGCCAACGATCCCGAGGATGTCGTCTTCACGGAGGATGGTGTATTCCTCGTCTTCGTACTTCACGGCGGTGCCGCCGTATTTGCTGATGATGACCTTGTCGCCCACCTTTACGGTGAACGTGTAGTCTTCACCATCCTTCTTGCCCGTGCCGAGGGCGAGCACTTCCGCCGTGGTCGGCTTTTCTTTGGCCGAATCGGGGATAATGATGCCACCTTTGACTTCTTCGTCGACTTCCACGGCCTTCACGAGGACGCGGTCGCCAAGCGGACGGATTTTCACTTCTGATGCTGTTGCTGTTGCCATTGTTGTTATGGATTGGTTGAAACGATTGTTGAAAATGTATTCGATATTCGGATACAAAAGGTTACTTGCGGTCAGTCACATCCTCGACTTCGGCGTCGACAACATCGTCGTCGTTGCGCTTTGAAGACGGCTCGCCTTGCTGGGCACTCTCGGCTCCCGGGGGCGGGGTAGCCCCCGCTCCGGCACCAGCGGCCGCTTCCTGATACATGCGGCTGACGGCCTCCTGCATCTGCGGATTGTTGCGAAGGGCTTCGAGGGCGGCTTTGATTTTGTCGCCATCGTTGCTTTCGAGGGCGTCCTTACCGTCTTTCACAAGACCTTCGATGAGGGCCTTGTCGGAAGCGCTGAGCTTGTCGCCGCTTTCGTTAATGAGTTTTTCGGTGCTAAAGACGAGGGTGTCGAGTTCGTTGCGGGCCTCGGCCAGTTCCTTGGCCTTTTTGTCCGCATCGGCGTTACGCTCGGCATCTTCCTTCATCTTCTCGATCTCGCTTTCGCTGAGGCCGGAGGCGTTGGTGATGGTGATCTTCTGCTCCTTGCCGGTCCCTTTGTCTTTTGCCGAGACATGGAGGATGCCGTTAGCATCGATATCGAAAGTCACTTCGATCTGGGGCATGCCGCGCGGAGCGGGCGCGATACCGTCAAGGCGGAAATTACCGAGCGACTTGTTGTCGCGGGCCATGGGGCGCTCGCCCTGCAGGACCTTGATGTCGACGGCGGTCTGGTTATCGGCATAGGTCGAGAAGACTTGGCTCTTTTTCGTCGGCACGGTGGTGTTGCGCTCGATCATGGCTGTGGCCACGCCGCCCGCCGTCTCGATGGCGAGCGTGAGGGGACTCACGTCGAGAAGGAGAACATCCTTCACATCACCGGCGAGAACAGCGGCCTGAATGGCGGCACCGATGGCCACGACTTCGTCGGGATTGACACCCTTGTGGGGCTCTTTGCCGGCGAGCTTGCGGGCCACCTCGACCACCTTGGGCATGCGGGTCATACCTCCGACGAGAACGAGTTCATCGATCTCGCCGACGGAGAGTCCGGCGTCTTTCAGGCAGGATTCAAAGGGAGCGATGGTGCGCGCGAAAAGTTTGTCGCAGATCTGCTCGAGTTTGGCGCGGGTGAGAGCGACGGTGAGGTGCTTGGGCCCGGAGGCGTCGGCGGTGATAAAGGGCAGGTTGATATCTGTCGACTGGGAAGAGCTGAGGGCAATCTTGGCCTTTTCGGCTTCTTCCTTGAGGCGCTGGAGGGCCATCTTGTCGTTGCGCAGATCGATACCGTTTTCGCGCTTAAAGTCGTCGATGAGCCAGCGGATGACAGCCTCGTCCCAGTTGTCCCCACCGAGGTGGGTGTCGCCATTGGTCGCCTTCACTTCGAAGACGCCGTCACCGATTTCAAGAATGGAGATATCGAAGGTGCCGCCCCCGAGGTCATAAACGGCGATGTGCTCGTCGCTCTTCTTGTCCAGACCGTAGGCGAGGGAAGCGGCGGTGGGCTCGTTGATGATGCGGAGCACCTCGAGGCCGGCGATCGTGCCGGCATCCTTGGTGGCTTGGCGCTGGGAGTCGTTAAAGTAAGCCGGGACGGTGATGACGGCCTTCGTGACCTTTTCACCTAGATAGGCTTCGGCGTCGGCCTTGAGTTTGGCGAGCACCATGGAGCTGATTTGCTCAGGCGGGAACGATTTGGTTTCGCCGTTCTCCTTCACTTCGATCCACGCGTCGCCATTCTTCCCCTCGATGACCCTGTAGGGGAGGTTGGCGGCTTCCTCTTGCACTTCAGAGAACTTCCGCCCAATGAGGCGCTTGGCGGAAAAGATGGTGTTTTCCGGGTTCGTCACCGCTTGGCGCTTGGCCGACTGGCCCACGAGGCGCTCACCATTCTTTGCAAAAGCGACTACCGAAGGGGTCGTGCGCGCGCCCTCGCTGTTCGGAATCACAACAGGCTCCCCGCCTTCGAGAAGGGCCATACAGGAATTCGTTGTGCCCAGGTCTATGCCGATGATTTTGCTCATACGGGAATCTCAAAGCGGAGATTGTGCCAGGTGTTTTGGAAGTTTTCTAAGGCGCTTACAGAGAGGGAGAAAGAGAATTTAGACGCCCGTCGATCCTCCGTTTCTTTTGTGAATCTGTGCCAGCGTGTCTCACCGACTGTCCCACTTGTGCCACAGCGGGAGGGGTGTGTGACGCTGCGGTGATCCAGTCGGCTGATGATCTCCTTCACCAAAAAATATTTCATTTTCTTGAACGATCGCTCAAGTGGGGGGGACTCTTTTAGCCTATGCTTATTAAAAATAAAAGTGCACAACCCCGATTCACCCTCGCTTCCCTTGGTGGAGCTATAACCGCGCTCGTGTTTGCCGCCCCGGCTTTTGGCGACCACCACCGTCCGGCTGCCCCAGCCGCGCCCGAGCGTCCGCCCATGGCCGCTCCGGCTGAGCAGGCAGATGCCGCCGACGTTCTGGCGCGGAGCCAGGCAGCTTTGCAGGAAGTCGAGGCCCGCCTCGGCGCGGCGCAGGAAAAGGCGATGGAATCCGAACGCGTCGTCCGGCGCCAAGAGGCGTTGCAAGACTTGCTCAATGCCACAATCGTGAAAAACGATACGGATCTGGAGCCGGTTCTGGAACGCAGCCGCGAGCTTTACAACGAACTCGTTAACCATCCGGAGATCCGCCAGCCGACGGGTGCGCCTTCCGATGAAGTGCGGGAAAAGATTGAAGAGTATCAATCTCTTGAGGCGCAGCTCGCCGGTCCGCGTCAGGAAGTCTTGCAGAGTCCGGAGTTCATAGAAGAGCAAGAGGCTCTCCGCGAGGTTTTGATTTCGGAAATGGAAACCGTTGAACCGGAAACCCGCCAGCTCTTGGTGCAGCGGGACGCCATTATCCAGCGTATGCAGGCCCACTCGCCCAACATGCCGGGTGCCCCCAACTGATTTTCGGCACTGCGTTTAATCCTTAACTTGCTTATGTCAGGCCCCGCCTTCCCGGCGGGGCTTTTTTTTTGCGAAAAGCTGAGCCTGAAAGAGAGAGCGGTGAAGCAGGCAGGCGGAGATTGATCCTTGCAAGGAGTGAATGCATGTTCACTCTTCGGGAATGGATTACGTGGAGTGGCATGCGTGCAGCGCCTTCAGTTTTGGTCGAGGGGCTTCGGCACCGGGGCGTTTGGCGGAGCGTGCGGCGGAGTTGGGGATGGGGGTGCTGGGTGTGTGCGACCGGCAGGGGTTTTATGGATCGGCGAACATGCGGCGGGCTGCGCAAGCAGGGGGGCTGCGCGCGCCCGTGGGGGCGGAGGTGTGGATGGAAGATGGTTCTGTGCTTCCTGTTTGGATACGTAACCGGGCGGGGTATCAGGCGCTCTCGCGCTTGTTTACGACGATGCACTTGCGCTCAGCGAAGGGCGAGGGGCGGGTGCGCTGGAGCGAGTTGAGCGAACTGGGCGGGTGCGCCGGGGGGGATTTGGTGATTTTGACGGGCGGGGAGGAGGGGCCGCTCTTGCGGGCCTGGACCGATGGAGGGGCCGGGGCAATGGCAGCGGCGCTGGACCGGCTCCGAAACATCTTTCCGGAAAAGTCCTTGCGTATCGAAATCCAGCGGCAGGGGAGGCGGGAGGAGCGGCGCTGGAACCGCGCCCTCGTCGATCTGGCGGCCCACCGCAAACTGCCCTTGCTGGCGACCAATGGGGTGATGTATGCCGACCGGGAGGCGCGCGCGGTGGCGGATGTCTTTACGTGCTTGCGCGGGCACACACACCTCGATGCAGCGGGCCGGTTGCTCAGTGCCCACGCCGAGCGCCACCTGAAGGACGCCCGCTCCATGGCCCGCCTCTTTGCGGATTGTCCCGGGGCAATCCGGCACACAGCCGAACTGGCCGAAGAGGTGACCTTTGATCTGGAGGATCTGGGCTATGCCTTTCCCCGCTATCCGGTGCCGCAAGGGGAGACGATGGACAGCTTCTTGCGCAAGATTGTTTGGTTTGGCGCGGAGCAGCGCTACGGAGGCCTTGCTCCGCCTGTGCGGCGACAGTTGGAGAAAGAACTGGAGCTGATCGCACGGTTAGGGTTCAGCGGCTATTTTCTGATCGTATGGGATATCGTGAACTATTGCCGAGAAGCGGGTATCCTCGCACAGGGGCGGGGGAGTGCCGCAAACAGCGCGGTGTGCTACAGCCTCGGCATCACGGCGGTCGATCCGGTGGGAGGGAAGCTCCTCTTCGAACGCTTTCTCAGTGAAGGACGACGCTCGTGGCCCGATATCGATATCGATCTCCCCAGTGGCGACCGGCGCGAACAGGTCATCCAGGAGGTTTACCGGCGCTACGGGCCGCGCGGGGCCGCCATGACGGCGAACGTCATCACCTTCCGGGGGAGGGGGGCGGCTCGCGAGATCGGGAAGGCGCTAAATTTCCCCCCCGACATCCTCAAGCGCATGTCCGACCTCTTTTCGCGGGGGGATTTTCCGCATACACTGGAGCTGGAAGGGCAAATGGCACAGGCGGGTCTCACGAAGGCACACCCGCGCGCGGGCGCGTTTCTGAAACTGTACCCAAAAATCCATGGCCTGCCCCGCCATCTCGGGCAGCACTCCGGGGGCATGATCATCTGTGAGGGTGCGCTCGATGCCGTTGTGCCCCTGGAAAATGCCCGTATGCCGGGGCGGGTGGTGGCGCAATGGGACAAGGAGGACTGCGAGGATCTCGGCATCATCAAGGTCGATCTTCTCGGGCTCGGCATGATGGCGGCCTTGCAGGATTCCGTGGAACTCACGCAGACGCGGGGGCACCCGGTGGACCTTGGGCGCATTCCCAAGGATGATCCCGCCACGTTTGCCCTCATGAATGCGGCGGATACGATCGGAGTCTTTCAAATCGAAAGCCGCGCGCAGATGGCCACGCTGCCACGCCTCAAACCGAAGGTTTTTTATGACCTCGTCGTCGAAGTGGCCATCGTGCGCCCAGGGCCCATTGTCGGCCGCCTCGCCCATCCGTATTTGGAGCGCCGGGCGGGCCGGGCACCGGTGACTTACATCTACGAGGATGTGCGACCGGTCTTGGAACGCACACTCGGGGTGCCGCTCTTTCAAGAGCAGGTACTGAAGATGGCCATGGTCCTGGCGGATTTTTCCGGATCGGAAGCGGAAGAGCTACGCAAGGCGATGAGCTTTCACCGCTCAGCCGAACGAATGCAGCGGGTGCGGGCAAAGCTGCGTGCCGCGATGTCTGCGCGGGGTCACGCGGAAGCCGTCATTGCCGAGGTGGAGGAGGCCATCGGGTCATTCGCGCTCTATGGTTTCCCCGAATCCCACGCCATCAGCTTCGCCCTCATCGCCTATGCCAGCGCCTATTTGAAAACCCACTACCCGGCGGAGTTTTACACCGGTTTGCTGAACAATCAACCCATGGGGTTTTACAGCCCGGCAACCCTTATTCAAGACGCCCGCCGACGGGGCCTGCGCTTCCTGCCGCCCTGCATCCGCGAGTCCGCGGCAATTTGCTCAATCATCGATGATCAAACCATCCGACTGGGTTTACGCACTGTCAGCGGTGTGAGCGCGGTAGCCCTGGAAGGCTGCCTGGAGGCGCGGGCGCAGCGATCCTTTCGCTCAATGGAGGACTTTCGCCAGCGCACGGATTTTGCCCGCGATGAACGGCGGGCGCTGGCCCGTAGTGGAGCACTGGATACGTTGGCCGGTAGCCGTCGCCGCGCGCTCTGGGCGGTGGAGGCCCCCCTGCGCACCGGTGAACTCTTCCCCGCCGGAGAGCTGTCCGGCGGATCGGGATTCCCGGAGATGCTTCCCGAAATGAATGCCGTGGAGATCCTGCGCGCGGATTTTGAGGAAACCGGCCTGACGACAGGCGCGCACCCCATGGCGCGCATACGCCCGCAGTTGCCCGCGCATGTGCGCCCCGCCGCCGCCTTGGCCGACATCGCTGATGGCCGGACCATCTGCGTGGCGGGTGCCGTCATCTGCCGCCAACGTCCCGGCACGGCCAAGGGGGTGGTTTTCGTGAGCCTTGAAGATGAGACGGGAATCGCAAACTGCATTGTCTACCCAAAGCTCTTCGAAAAAATGCGCCTATGCATCGTGCAGGAGCCCTTCCTGCGCATCACCGGTCGTCTCCAGAGAGCCGAAGGAGTCATCCATGTGAAAGCCTGGCGCATCGAACCCCTTTTTGCGGAAACTCTGCCAGCCGGAGCCTCCCATGATTTTCATTGAGCGGAAACCGATGCAGGCAACCAAGTGGCCCATCAGCGAAGGCTACACAAAGGAGACTCGCTCTCCGAAAGAACGAAAGGCTTGGGTCTCTTCGGACGCTTCGGAAAGTAAGTCGATTTGTTTTGAGCGACCCACTCCTCAATAAAGGCTTTCGATCCGATGATCGCCCCCTGTGTCATGTAGCGGAGCCGACAATAAAGCGATTCGCTCCGCGTCAGAGCCCCGTCCTGGCGAAGCATCCGCTCCATCGCCTCCTTCGAGACCGTGCCCCCCTTGCCCGGATTACTTCCCGATAGAAACAAGCGCCGACGATACAGCGCCGCAATCTCCTCGATCGACTCCACATGCTCCTCTGCCAGGCGCACAAACAGCGGAAAGCGGCGGAATCCCCTGCGCGTGCCCGCGGCTTCCCCATACCCGCTGAAGCGATAGTCCTTGGGATCTCGCACGATCCCTGCCCGCACCGCATTCAGATCGATATACGCCGCCACTGCCGTCAGCGCGCTGGAGGCATCCTCTACCAGAACACTGTGGAAACGATCCTCCCAGAGTGTCCCCAGGCGGTCATGTTTGCGGTTGTAGATGATCGAAAAGCGCTGTTTGAGAATCTTCACAAACATCGGCAGCGAGCCCATACGCCCGATGAGAAGGGCCCGCATGCGTTGGCGGATATCGCCCCCGGCGGCCAAAGCCCGGTCGATGCGGAAGAAGGAGAGCGGTTGTCCCTTCCGCTCATCCCCGTAGAGCAAGCGCGCCCGTCGGCGAAGCTCTTCATCATCCGGCTCCCCCGGCGAAGCCGGCACCTCCACCAGAAGATGAAAGTGGTTATCCAGAATTGCATACGTGAGCACCTGCACCCCGCAAAACTCCGCGACCCGACGGAGTAATCCGCGAAAGACCTCCTTATCCACGTCGGTAAGACGAAATGACCGGTCAACCACCCGGCTGACCACATGATAATAGGCACGGGTGCCCTGGGTCAGAATCCGGGGCGAACGGCGGGACTTAGGTGGGACCAGTTGCATCATAACTAAGCACACAGCCTGCACAAAAATCTCCACGCTTCAAGAAAAAATATACCGGGTATATAAATACTGCGAGGACGGTGCTCAGACCGTTTCGACAACCACGCGGAGGGGTTGACCGGGGGAACAATCGGCGCGGACGGCGGTGAATGTGTGGCGGCGGTCGCGGAAGAGGGGCCAGAGGATGAGGCGGTCGGTCTCGGGGATGGGCCGTTGTTCCGCCTCGGCGAGGGGCACGAAGGCGAAATTACCTTCATCCATGGGAGGGGGCAGTTGTGCGAGCGTGCGCTTGCAGTGAAAGAGAAACATCAGCCAGTGCGTGCGGGCTTCGTAATTCTTTTCCGCGACCATGGCAAAGAGGTGGAGGTCGGCATCCGCGAGAGTGAGGCCGATCTCCTCGGCGGTTTCGCGACGGGCGGCTTCGAAGGGCGACTCCCCCAGACCCATTTCGAGCTTACCTCCGATGGGGCTCCACAACCCGGCGTTAGGGGATTTCCGGCGTTCCAGAAGGAGGAGATCTCCGGCGGCATTTTGCACATAGATCAGGGTACTGATCTTGAAGGGGAGGGTGGGTGCGACGGGCGGATGCATGCATATTTAGTCAGGGGCGACGGGGACCGTTTGGCAAGCTCCCGAAGGAGATGCATCCGTGCTCCGTTATCTTTTCTTCTGCGGGCGGTTATTCAAAGCTGCGTTCTTCGTGCGAGAAGCAGCGGCGTTTTTGGACGCGTGCGCCGCGCGGGAGCTCCAAGGGGCCTTGAATCAAGGGATCTCCGGTTGATTCCATCCAACCGCGCAAGCGGCGTTCGAGGTCGTGGCGCACATCCGTGAAGCGGTTGTCACGCGCGATGTTGCGGCCTTCGAATGGATCGAGGCGAAGATCAAACAATTCAACTTCGTCGCGTTCCTCGTTCAGCAAACCGGCGTCACGAAAGATAAGGTCCTTTGAGGGGCTGTCATCGCAGTTTGCGGGCACTTGGCCGAAATCTTCGTCGAAGCAACGGATCAGTTTGAAGTGGTTCATGCGCACGCAGCGTGCGGGTTCGCGTGCGGCGTGAAAGTTGGTTTCGGCAAACACCGCATCGTGCAGGAGATCCATTTCCCCGCGCATGAGGGGCGTGAGCGATAGGCCCGCGACCCACTCCGGAACCGGAATATCGGCGAGGTCGCAGATGGTCGGGAAGATGTCGACGTGGCTCACCATTTGATCAAAGCTGCGTCCCCGCGCGGGGTTGTCGGGAAAGTCCACAATGAGAGCGACACCGATGCCGCTGTCGTGCAGTTTACCCTTCATCCGGGGAAACGGGATGCCGTGATCAATCGTGAAGATGACGAGTGTGCTATCCTTGTGGGGGCCCTGGGCCAGGGCGGTTAGGACGGTGCCCACTTGCTCGTCGAGTGCCGCAAGCGCGTTGTGAAAGCCTGCCAGATCGGCGCGAACGGCTTCTGTGTCGGGCAAACCCGGCGGAACCAAAATTTGATCGGCACGGGCGGGGCCATCCGATGGAAAAGGGCGATGGCCGAGAAAGAAGCCGCAGGAGAGAAAGAAGGGTTGATCCCGCTTTTCCGCAAGAAAGCCGGCTGCTGCCTTAGCCACGCGCTCATCGCGCTTCAGGCACACATCGCCGACCGGCTCGGACGAGCGCACACGCCGGACAGGGCGCACTTCGCTGTAAGGAAGCTCCTCTCCTCCACCAAATTCGTGCTGAATACCTACCAAGGCGGTGTGATAGCCGTGTTCGCGGAGGAAGTGGGCGAGGTGTCGCTCAGGATGCTTCAGTTTGAATCCCCGGTGCGCCAAGCCCAGCATCCCGACCTCGTGTGCCCACTGTCCCGACAGAAGGGCAGCCCGGCTCGGCGAACAGGTGGGTGCGGCGGAAAAAGCATTGCGGAAAAGGGTCGACCGGTCGGCGAAAGCTTGGATGTGCGGTGTTTGAACCGCATGGCCATAGGGGGAAAAATAGCGCCCGCAGTCGTGGGAGTGAATGAGGAGGACATTCATCAAAGGGCGGATGACAGGCGGGCTTCCTTGATGCGGGCGAGATTGCTTTCCACCTGCTCCAAATACCAGTTGGGGCCTTCCGGAAAGGGTTCCCGAAGATAGTGGCACAGGCCGCCGCACTCCACGTTGAGTTTGCGCAAGACATTTTCGCGCCAGAAGCCCGGCGTCAGTGCAAGGAGTTCATCGACGTTGCGGAAACGCCTTTTTTGTAGGGGGATCCCTTTGAAATCATCAGACTCCTGCAACTCGGCGAAAAGTACGGGCAACTTTTCAACGTAAGCGGGGTCGCTCATTTGGCCAAGGTAATCGGCCGAGCAGAGCATTTGCCCGAGCAGACGATATTCCGGCCGACTGAATGGAAGGGAGCCAATAACAGCATTGGGGCCGGTGCAGCTGATCATGTGACGCACGGCCTCAATTTCCGACTCGGGCCAGTTGCGTTTGCGCAACCACTGGGCGGCCAGTTCGCTGCTTCGTCTCTCATGAATTTCGGTGTATTTTGCGCCCGTGCCCCCGTTCTCGGCTTCCTGGCGAAGGTATCCGGAGTCGTGCAAGAGAACCGCCGTCAGACCAATCGTGAAATGCCGCCCCGTCAAGGGCAACGGATTCGGCGCATGGCGAACATAGCCGCTGAAAATCCGCACCCAACAGAGCGTCGCCCGGAGCGTGTGTTCCAGATCGTGGTAGCGCGTGTCGGCTGCCTGTATGCCCTCTTCACGCCCCTCGAACAGATCGATTACGTGGAGAGTGACCTCCTTCAAATAGCTGGTTTCGATGCGCGGGAAGAGACTGCGCGCCGCCCCAACGATGACTTCGATCATCGCCATTGAATTCGGACTGTCCGCATCCCGATGCATAAGAGATTTTAATGAAGGTGGCCGGTGCGAGAGGCCCCGAATCAATTCACCGTGTTTGTGAAGGGGAAGGTGGTTCTCAATCCCCTTTTTGCAATTTCAAAGGCGATTGCTCCTGATCTTTACAGGCTGTTTACCCTACGTTTACATCGTAAAGAGAAGGATAAATGACCTTGGTGTGGTGAATTTACGTGCTATCAGTGGAAAAATTTCCCCTCAAGGCGGTTTTGTTTCGTGGAATCAGTGGAAATGGTCCACAGTAATTGAAGGGCGCTTTGGATTTCGGGTTGCCAAACGCCCCCGGGTCTCCAAATTCAGTTTTTTTTTCCGGAGAGGTGGCAGAGTGGACGATTGTGCCTGACTCGAAATCAGGTGAGCCCGCAAGGGTTCCGGGGGTTCGAATCCCTCCCTCTCCGCCATTCGACGGGTTCCGCTGCGCTCCATTTGCTCATGGCAGGCTAAGTTCCGCTGAAATCTACCGAATGGGCCTGATACGGCCAAAGCCACGATGTCGAAGTGTGGTCGGCCCGATGAGGCACGCTCGTGGATGGCCGAGATGGGTGGATCTTCCCACGATTTGGTCTTTACGCCACCGGTTTTTTAAGCAAATTCGCCCATTATGAAGTGTTTCTTATTCTGTCTATCTGCTGCTCTGTTAACGCTGACCCCATCCCATGCGGTCATTATTGTGATTGCCCCTACCAGCACAACTGCCGGTAGCCTTGAAATCACGGAAACGATCCATTTTCCGATAACGCAAAGCGGAGAGGCTGTCATTTTTGTTTTTCAGGGTTGGGTGACATCCGATGAAACTTCGGTTGCGACCTTCCTGTCACCCAACTTGAGTTTCTCCTTAAACGATAACAACTTGAATAGAAGTGCTGGGATCATTGACAGTGCGAATGCCGCTTCTAATGATATTGGACCGAATGACGGCTACCTTGCCTGGTCCAGTTTCAATCCGGTCGAAGTGGTTGTTGGAGACACGCTAACGCTTTCCGTGGGGACTTATTCAATTGCGGCAGCCAGTAACTTTAATCCGCAGGCCACCCAGACATTCACGGGTAACATGTTTGTCTCAAATATTGTCGGTAATCGCCTGAGCGAGATCGTGGCCGTGCCGGAGCCCTCTCTCTATACGGCGCTGCTTGGCTTGGTGAGCCTCGCACTGCTCCTTCGCCGTCGCCGTGCCTGAGTCCGGCGAACTGTCTCGGAACGGGGATCAGACTCAGGGAACCCGACGAAGCCACCTTCTGTCCTCGCTCTAGTCGGCCTTTCAAACTTTTGAAGGCACCTGATCCCGCCGAATGCCCTTCGCGAAAAATATTGTAGGGGGCGCGCGGAGCCGTCGGAGGAGCCGGGCGGATTGTTTGCGGGCGCTGCGGGCGAGCAAAAAAGCGGCTACCTGACCACTTTATTGCTCGGGATGCGGAAGTCGGAAAGGTATTCGTGGATGGTCGGTTTCCGTTGCGGAGATGAGCAATTAAATGGTCAGGTGACTGTTTAATTGCTGGGACTACCGGGTGCGGAGTGTGGGGGAGGGAGAGTTGCAACTTGCAGGGGTCCTGATTGGGAAATTTTGAGAATTTCGATTTCTCCTGAAACCGATGATGCTTCCGTAGTCGGCTTTTTCAGTGGTCGACTCTGCGGCAAACGAAGGCTCAGGACTCTTGATCCGCCTCCTGTTGGGGTTTCAGAAAGAACTCCCGAAGGCGATCTTTGCGAGTAGTTTGCCATCGGACTCGACCATGTGCCAGTGCTCCGCCTTGTGAAGGTACGTTCGACGCGACTTCCTCATCCTGCGACCTGCTGGCCCCGTAGCGCGATCCCATCTTGGGGTCAGCGCGTTGCGTCTGCGGTTTTTCGGGGCGGTGCGGGAATCTTCGCTACCTCCGCCTTTCCCACGCCGCGGAGCCGGGGGCCAAAATGGCCACCCTGCTACGGAAGATTCCTGCCACGCAGCGAGATGATAAAACGCGTTGCGTGTCCAAAAAGTGTCTAGATCACTTCACCGAAGCAAGGAGTCCTGAGGCTGGCTTCCAGTCTGTGGTGCGCCCGCATTGTCGCCTGAAGCACCCGAGAATTTGAAGGTGTCTCGGTCGCGGTCGGGGGATGAATCGCCCGGACCACCTTTTCGTCTCGGCCTGACGGCCTCTTGTTTCCTTCCGATTTGGTCCGTGCGCCCCCAAAACGGGAAGGCGATCTAAAGATACTTTTCGTAATCCTCGACGGTGCCTGGATGGAGTTCGACCCAGTGGCCGGGGGTGACTTCCCTGAAGGTGCCGGGTTGGCGCTTTTGGTCGTCGCTGGTGGGGAGCCAACTGCGGTAGGCGAAGGCGCAGCCTTCGGGTGGATCGATGGGGGAGGGGACGTCGCCCTGGAGAAGGATGCGCTGGGCGCGTCCGCCGCCGGGGACGGGCTCGGGGATGGCGGAGATGAGGGCCTTGGTGTAGGCGTGCAGGGGGTTGGCGAAGAGTTCGTCGGCGGGGGCGAGTTCGACGATTTTGCCGAGATACATGACGGCGATGCGGTCGGAGATGTGTTTCACGACGGCGAGGTTGTGCGCGATGAAGATGTAGGAGAGGCGCATCTCGCGCTGGAGGTCGACGAGGAGGTTGAGGATCTGGCTCTGCACGGAGACGTCGAGGGCGGAGACGGGTTCGTCGCAGACGATGAGGCGGGGATTGAGGGCGATGGCGCGGGCGATGCCGATGCGCTGGCGCTGACCGCCGGAGAACTCAAAGGGGAAGCGGTCTGCGGCGCTGGCCTGGAGGCCGACTTTTTCGAGGAGTTCGGCGACTTTTATGTCACGCTCTTTGGCGGAGAGGAGACCGTGGATGATGAAGGGTTCGGCGAGGAGGTTGCCGATGGTGTGGCGGGGATTGAGCGACTCGGCCGGGTCCTGAAAGATCATCTGAATGTCTTTGCGGTAGGGCTTGAGGGCGGACCGGCCGAGTTGGGTGATGTCGGTGCCGTCGAAGGTGACCTGGCCGCCGGTGATCTTGTTGAGGCGCACAACGCACTTGCCGAGGGTGGACTTGCCGCAACCGGATTCGCCCACGAGGCCGAGGGTCTCGCCTTCGTTCACATGGAGGTCAACGCCGTCGACGGCTTTGCATTGCTTCTGTGCGCGCATGAGGACGCCCCCCTTGACGGGAAAATGCATCTTGAGGCCGCGAATTTCGAGAAGCGGCTTGGAAGCGGGCGGGTGGCCGTTGGCGGTGGTGGGTGCGGGACTAACCATAGATGGCGGGGAGAAGAGTTTGGACCATGGATTTCATGGATGACATGGACTTTGGATAGAGGGGGATCGAATCAATGAAATCTATGTGATCCATGGTTGAGATTGTGATTGGAAGGGTGGCTTGGGAGCGGAGTTTGGACCATGGATTTCATGGATGACATGGACTTTGGATAGAGGGGGATCTGATCAATTGTTGAAAAAACTTATCGCTGAACCCGTTTCCATTGGAGGGTGGAATGGTGGAAGTTCACAAGCAGTCCCACCTTGAGCCCCGTGATGGCAAGGTAACCAAGCATTTGGGCAAGATGGGTTTCGTTGAAAGCGGTCACAACTTTTGTGTCGACGATGACTTGACCTTCAACGATGAGATCGGGAATGAGTCGTCCGACGGGGTGGTCCTTGTAGCGAACAGGGAAGACTTTTTGGTTTTCGGTTTCCACTCCGCGAAGAGTGAGTTCGTGAATGAGAGCGTTTTCGTAGATCTTTTCCTCCAAACCGGGCTTCAGAGAGTTGAGCACCTCGATAGATGCGCCGATAATTTGACGGGTGATTTCCCCATGCGGAAGAGCGGTATAGAGCTCACCAGCGGGCTCCTCCACCGCGATGGGTCGCCCGCCGGAATCACTTGAATCAGAATCCATGCTATCTATGGAATCCATGGTTGAAACGGCGGTTGGCAGGTTGGATATGGAAAAGGGAAGGGGAACCATGGACTTAACGGATGTCATGGGTTTTTGGATACAGGAGGGATCGATGGTCGCGGCGGGCAGCCAAGGGATCATTGGCTTACTTCCTGTTTTATGACCCGCACGACTTCTTCGTCCTCGACCCAGTGGTTGGGGGCGATTTGGAGGAGTTCGGGGCGCTTGTTCTGGTAGGCGGGGGAGGCGATGTAGGCGGGGGCTTTGGGGTGGGGGGAGCGGGGGGCGAAGCGGGCCCCCACGGGCATTTCGGCGAGGCCGGGGACCATGCCGGGGATGGTCTGCAGGGTGGCTTTGCGTTTGCCGCCGAGGCGGGGGATGGAGTCGAGGAGCCCCCGGGTATAGAGGTGCCTGGGGTTGTTGAAGATGACGTCGGCGGAGCCGCGTTCGGCCACGCGCCCGGCATACATGACGACCACTTCGTCGCACATTTCCGCGATGACGCCGAGGTCGTGGGTGATGAGGACAATGGACATGCCCATTTCGGCCTGGAGTTCCTTCATAAGTTCGAGGATCTGGGCCTGGATGGTGACGTCGAGGGCGGTCGTGGGTTCATCCGCGATGACGAGGCTGGGCTTGAGGGCGAGGGCCATGGCGATGACGACGCGCTGGCGCATGCCGCCGGAGAGCTGGTGGGGAAACTCGCCCACGCGGATCTCCGGGGCGGGGATACCGACTTTGGCGAGCATCTCGATGGAGCGGTTCCAGGCTTCCTTTTCGGATATCTTTTCGTGGAGGAGGAAGACCTCGCTGAGCTGGCGGCCGATGCGATGCACGGGGTTGAGCGCGGTCATGGGCTCCTGGAAGATCATGCTCACGCGTTTGCCACGGACCTTGCGCATCTCGTCGAGGCTGAGCTGGAGGAGGTCGGTGCCGTCGAGAAGGACTTCGCCGCCGAGGATCACGCCGGAGGGGCGCGGGAGGAGGCGCATGATGGACATGGCGGTGACGCTTTTACCGCAACCGGATTCACCCACGATGCCGAGGGTTTTGCCGCGGGGGACGTCGAAGCTCACGCCGTCAACGGCGGTGACGCGCCCGCCGTCGGTATCGAAGGCGGTGGCGAGGTTGCGCACACGCAGGATGGGTTGGTCGGAAGCGCTCATTTTTCTCGGGGGGGGACGGCCCAGTGGTCGAAGATCCGCACGGAGGGCGGGAAGGTTTCGCTGCCCCGGCGGGTGCCGCGGGTTTCCTCGTGTTTCTCTTCGTCGAACCAGAAGAGCCACATTTCCACGGGGTCGCGGGCAAAGCGCACATTGAAGTCGTCGGGCCACTGCACCCAGCGCCAGTAGGCGGTGCGAAAGAAGGGCATGTAGAATCCGGGCACGAAGGAAGCGTGCTCATGGAGAATCTCTTCCATTTTGAAAGCGAGTTCGCGCATTTCATCGAGGCTCTCGGAGCGGTCGTAGCGCTCGATGAGGGCGTCGAGTTCGGCGATGGCGATGCTCTCGAGGTTGTTGGTCTGCTCGCGCGGGCGGCGGTCGGGGTTGGGGGTGACGCCGTCTTCGAGGAAGGGCACGTCGAAGGCGTTGGAGGAGTGATATGTTTCCCAGTAGCGGGGGAACATTTCCACGGACACACCGAAGGCGGAGAGGGCGATGTCGTGGTTTTTCTCCTGCACCTTTCTCCAGTTGGAGGAGGCATCGAGGATCTCAATGCGGAAGTCGAGTCCGGCCTTGCGGGCTTCTTCGCGGAGAATGGTGAGCACGCCGGCGAGGGCCTCGGAGCCGGTGCTGAGGTTGAAGGAGAGGCGCTGGCCGGCTTCGTTGACAAGGATGCCGTCGGGGCCGCGGCGGGTGAAGCCGGCGCGGGCGAAGTGCTCCATCGCGCGGTTGGGATCGAAGGGCCGGGCGCGGATTCCGGGGTGGGTCATGCTGCCGTAGCCGTCGGCGGTGGTCTGCATGCGGAAGAACTCGCCGCGGAAGAACTGCTGGATAACGAGGTCCCAGTTGGCTGCGTAGTTGATGCCGATGCGCACGTCGTTGTTGTCGAGGTGCGGGCGCGCGGAGTTGATCCAGAGGCCCCAGGTGGGGCGGGGGACATCGTTGTAGAAAGTGGCCTTGTGAATGAGGCCGCGTTCAACGAGCGGATGGTGGTCGGGGAGGCGGTCGAAGTTAAACTCGGCCTGGTTCATGCCAAACATGTCCATCTCTCCGGCGAGGAAGAGCTCGAAGGCCTTGGGGGTGTCGCGGATGACGCGGATGCGGATGCGGTCGGGATTGAAGCGGTAGCGGAGGTTGGGCTTGTCGTTGGCCCACCAGTCCTCCTGGCGCACGAAGGTGATGCGCCCGCGGTTGCGGCGGCTGCGCTCCAGCTCTTCGGGTGTGAGGATGTAGGCCCCGGTGGTGGGCGCGAAGCGCCAGTTAAAGCGCTGCACGTAGTCGGGCCCGAGTTCGCGGAAGAAATGCCGCGGGAGGGGCACCAGATTGAGCACGCGCCCGACGAAATCCGGCCGCAGCTGCGCCATCGTGATGGCAAAGGTGCGCTCATCGTAGTGGATGATGCGGTCGTAGGTGACGCCCACTCCGTAGTAGTTGTTGTACCAGGGCGCGCGGATATGCGGGGACTGGAACATGAAAAACATGAAGAAAAAGTCTTCCGTCGTCACGGGCTTGCCGTCGCTCCAGCGGGCCTTCGGATCGAGCCGGATGTAGACCGTGCGGGTGTCGGGATCGGGGGCCCATTCGAGGGCAAGGCCGGGGTAGTATTCGTGGTCGCCGGGGTTATTCGGGTGCAGGTGGCCAAGGCGGATGGCGATATCGTCGAGAAGGAACGGCCGGAAGCTGCTGTTGGAGTCGGGCCCGTAGAGGCGCAGGGTGCGGGGAAAATCCTGGATACGCGCGCGGTAGGTGCCGCCGCGGATGGCCTTGGGGGAACCGATCTCGGGGAGGTGATCGTTACGCGTCCATGGCAGGTCGGCGGGCAGGTCGTCGATGGTCTTGTAGACAAAGAAATCCGGGTTTGCCGCGTAGTGGGCGAGTTCCTCTTCGGTGATATCCTCCTCGGGCCAGGTGGTCTGCGTGGAGCAGGAGCATCCCGCGAGAAAAACGAGAACGAGGGCGGGAAGCCCGGCCATGAGGAGGCGGGCATGAGGGAGGCGGACGGGGATCATTCGTAAACGGTGAATTTTTTTGGGTCGAAGGCCTCACGCACCGCTTCGCCCACGAAGGTGATGAGGATGAGGACAATGACGATGGCACTGAAAGCCGAGGTCACGATCCAGGGAGCGATGACCATTGTTTGCGTGCCCTGTTGGAGCATTTCGCCCCAGCTCGGGGTGGGCCGGGGGAGGCCGAAACCGAGGAAGTCAAGGGCCGTGATCGCGGTGATGGCGCTGGCCATGGTGAAGGGCATGAAGGTGACGAGGGTGGCGATGGTGTTGGGCAGGATGTGGAGGAAAATGATGCGCGGGGTTGAAGCCCCGAGGACTTGCGCCGCCGCCGTGTAGTCGCGGGCCTTTTCCTTGAGCGTGTTGGTGCGCATATAATACGTCATCCCCGTCCAGGCGAAGAGAACGGTGATGGCGAGGAGAATGCCCAGCGTGGGTGTCACGACGGATGCCACAATGATGACCACGTAGAGGAAGGGAACGTTCGACCATATTTCGATGAAGCGCTGGACGATGAGGTCAAAGGTGCCGCCGAAGTAGCCCATCAAACAGCCGAGGGTGGTGCCGATGAGGTAGACGAAAAACATGAACCCGAAGGCAAAGATCATGGCATTGCGGAAGCCATAGACGAGGCGGGACAGGATATCGCGGTTTTCACGGTCGGTGCCGAGGAAGTGGCGGCGGGCGAAATCCGGCGGGCGCGGAATCATACTTTCACCCCGGAAGGCGTTTTCCACGGGGCTCCAGGGGACGATGGGCATGATTACCCAGTTGCCCGCGCCCTCCTCGCGGAAGATTTCGCGCAGCTCCCGGTAGTTGGTTTCGTGGGAGTAATCGAGGCCGAATTCCGTGCCCGGGATCATCGCTCCGTAGGTCGGGAAGCGCCAGGAGCCCTCGTAGCTCACGATGAGGGCGCGGTTGTTGATAAACAACTCGGCGATGGCGGCAAAGACGAGGAGCCCGATGACGAGGAGCAGTGAATAATACCCCCGCTTGATGGAGCGGAAGCGCTGAATCTTTTTGACCGTAAGCGGATTGAGGCGCATGGCGGGTGATTAGTTGAAGCGGATGCGCGGATCGATGAGGGCGACGAGGATATCCGATATGATGTTGCCGATGAGCAACAAGAGGGCGGAGACGAAGAGAATTCCCATAACCACCGGATAATCCCGGTCGACGACGGAGCGGAAGCCGAGGAGGCCGAATCCGTCGATGTCGAAAATCACCTCGATGAGGAAGGAGCCGGAGACGATAAGGGTGAGGTTTTGCCCGAAAGTCGTGGCGATGGGGATGATGGAGTTACGGAAGGCGTGCTTGAAGACCGCCTCGCGGAAACCCACGCCCTTGGCCACGGCGGTGCGCACGTAGTCGGCGGCGAGGTTATCCATGAGGTTGTTTTTCATGAGGAGCGTGAGGAAGGCGAAGCTCCCGATGAGGTAACAGAGCAGGGGCAGGGTGGTGTGGTGGATGAGGTTCACGACCTTCCCGAAGAGGCTCATTTCATAAAAATCCTCGCCCACAAAACCCCCGAGCAGCGGAAACCACTCCAACTGCGCCGCGAAAATAAGGATAAGGATACTCCCGAAGACGTAACTGGGGATGGCATAGCCCGCGAAAATCACAATGGAGGAGACGTTATCGAGCACGGTTCGGTGCTTGATCGCCTTCAGGATGCCCAGAGGAATACAGACCGCGTAAGTGATAATGAGCGTGAGGAGCCCGAAATAAAGCGACACGGGCAGCTTCCACGCCATGACCGTCCATACCGGCTCGTTGTAGATGAAGGAGTTGCCCAAGCTGCCCCGCAAAAGGTCGCCGAGCCAGTGGAAGTAAGCGGCGAGCAAGGGCTTGTCGAAGCCGTAAAGCTCGGCCAGTTGCTGCATCTGTTCCTGCGAGAGGGGAGTTCCGGCGGCGGCATCACCCCGCTCCAGCCCGGCTTGCTGCGCTTCGGCGAGGGCTCGCTCCAGAGGGCCTCCGGGAACGAGGCGCGTGATCGTAAAGACCAGAAGGGTGACGCCGAAAAGGGTGATCGGCACCAGCAGGAGACGTCGGAGAAAATAGGCTCGCATGCTCTGTTTGAAAATTTGTTGGCCGGGTGGCGGCAATGACGGATGGGAAGTCCGCGCTTTTTTACGTCACGATGAATCCACTTCCCCACGTCGCAAGGTCAATCGCAAAGCAATTTCCACACCGGTTAGGCGATGAGTCCGTCAGAAGGGCGAACAACGCGCTCGCGTGCCCTCGCTCGGGCAGCTGCTTCGCTCGTCGGCAAAGGTACCGCCACCCCGGACTGACGTCCGAGGCTCGTGATCCGGAATCCCGTGGTCGTGAAACCTCGAATCTCTGATTCGGGGAGCGTGGCTGCGCGATCGGGGAGACAGGGGCGGGTCAAGGGTCCGCAGGCTTCAGGATGCGGTAGTGATTGGCCCACTCGGCAG
>JAFIGE010000211.1 GCA_020831585.1 Opitutales bacterium
CACAATTCATTTCAAGCCTTCCACAGGATCAGGTTACTTTGCGGTCACACACCCTTACCACCCCGCATGGCAAGGCGAAAAGAGCAACTCCTGCGACGTTTCTCATTAAAGCAGATTGGATTTCACGCAAGGGGTTCACCACCGCTACCCTGCAGCGGGAAAAAGCGTGTCGATTCGGGCCATTAAACCCGCATCAAGCTGGTCAACGAGATCCAGGGCGGACAGGTTGTCCTTGAGCTGCTCCACGCGGGAAGCCCCGAGAATAACGGTGCTGACATGTGGGTTTTTCAAACACCAGGCAATGGCGAGGCGGTTGAGCGGCGTGCCCATTTCGTCGGCGAGGCTCTTCAGTTCACGCACCCGGTCACGCAGAGAAGCATCAGAAAAACGATCCTTGAGCCAGGCAAGATGGGGTTGGGATAGCCGCGATCCCTCAGGAACGCCGTCGAGGTATTTGCCCGTGAGAAAACCGCTGGCGAGAGGAGACCAAATGGTTGTGCCCAAGCCTTCGGGGGAGGTGAAGAGCTCGGTATATTCCCCTTCCATCCGATTCCGGAAAAGAAGGTTGTATTGGGGTTGCTCCATCGTGGGCCCGATGAGATTCCGCTTATCCGCCACTGCTTTGGCCTCCTCTATTTCCCGCGCTGACCATTCACTCGTCCCCCAATAGAGAACTTTCCCTTGCTCAATGAGCGTGTTCATGGCGCGAACCGTCTCCTCAATGGGCGTCTCCGGGTCCGGACGATGGCAAAAATAAAGGTCGAGATAGTCTAACTGGAGGCGGCGAAGGGCAGCCTCGCAGGCCTCCATCACGTGTTTTCGGCTCAGACCTGTTTGGTTGGGCCCGCGGGGCCCGGCACCAAAGAAGACTTTACTGGAAACCAGATAACTGTCCCGCCGCCAATCCTTTGCCTTGAGGATGCGGCCCATGACTTCCTCGGCCGCCCCATCCGCATAGGCCTCGGCATTATCAAAAAAATTTACCCCGGCATCGTAGGCGCAGCTCATGCAGGCGTCGGCGACGCCGTCGTCAACCTGACTTCCGAACGTCACCCATGCACCATAGGAGAGGGCCGATACTTTCAAACCGGATTTTCCCAAGCGGCGGTATTGCATACTCATAGATTCTCAGTAGTGGCAAAAGATACCCGCACCCGCAAACCTATATGGGGAAAAGATGAAGGGTGGTTGCCATCGCAACCACCCTTCAGTGGGGAACACACGCCCCTGTCTATACGCAGCCAGCGGGCCTAAAATCTCCAGGAAGAGCCAAACATCGCCCGAAAGGCATGATAGCGGCTCCCGGCCTCATAAACAACCGATGCGCGCAAGGATCGGTTTTGGGTCAATCGAAAGCTCGTGCCCGCGCCGATCGACTGAAAATTGTCGATGAAGCTGGTGCGCAAAAAGCGGGTGTCCATTATGTAAGCGTGGTGCATCCAACGCCCGTCCAGGTAGAACACCTGCAGACCGTTGATCAGGACCTGCTGGTTATCCCGAATGGGATCCGGATAGCTCTTGCGACCGCTGTTCCATGCAAGGGAGAGCGAGTTGCCGAGGTTGACGATCCAGTTTTCGTCCAGTCGGTAGGCGAAACTGCTGGAGATCGCGGTGCTGTAGACCCAGGCCCCTTGATTCAGATCGGATGACTCTCGCAGAAAAAGGCCCGCCGAGGGCGTAATATTCCAGCGGTAGGGTTTGCCGTCGGATTTATCGATCACCCGGTAACGGTAGGCAGCATTTAAACCTGCCCCGTAAATCGAGGCATTCCCATTCTGCACGCCCGCGTCGTCAGGAAGGACATTCTTCAAACGGGTAAAAGAGAGGGGCATGAGAAGGTTCAGACGCCCGCGCTGGGAGAGATCGCGGGAATAGGGCACGCGGAGGGTGAATATGTCGAAATCGGTCCCGTCAATTTTGCCCGAGCCCCCCCCGAAATCGATATCAAGGGACGATGCCCCCGTCACTTCAGAGGCCGTCGCCGCCACTTCTGCCAAATCGGCCACCTCCATCGCTTCCGCCTCCGAAAGCAGGGCCGAAGACAAGGCCACCTCGCGGGCCGCCAAAGCGACCGAAGAGATCGGGTTACCGTCGGTCACAGCTCCTGATGAACGCGGGTCGTCAACCCATTCCCCCGGGCAACGGCATTCGTCGTCATACCACCACTCCTCCTCTTCGTCATAACGCTCCCCTCCTTGCTGCGCTGAAAGTCCGGCAGCCAGGAGCGCACACACAAAAAAGCTACTTAGTTTGGTTTTCATAGTAGGATGTTTCCCTTCGTTAGTCGTTTGCACATGTCATTAGTTTCTTGTTTTAAACCAGGATTCTTGTATAAGCATTGCTTTAATGAAACAACCCAAAAGGAATCCTTTCCTCACCCTATAACTCCAATGAAAAAGCGCTATAAGATACCCTTGTATGCCCTTGGTTTGTGCGCGATCTCCGGAATCGTGGTCGTCGGAACCCTGATTTATCCCGGTTGGAACTTATCCCCTTTTCTCGGTTTTGGAGAGGCAGCGGCGGAGCGGGCTTTGCCGGGCCTGAGTTTGGAAATTGACCGCGCTCATGTGCAGTTGCGGGGTGGGCGCGAAGGGGTCTTCACGGTGGGCGGCATTGCCGTTGCGGAAAAGGGAGGTGAGGTGAACCTGAAACTGGAAGCCGCCGGACTTCATTGGCCCTTGGGGCGGGTGTTGCGGATGCGGCTTATGCCCGAGCGGGTCGATGTGACCGGTTGCCGCGTCTGGATTTCCACGGATGAACAGGGGTTTCCTCAACCACCCCAGTGGCTACCCATGGTCCCGGAGAGGTCGGATACTCCGGAAACGCCCATGGCCGTGTGGGCAGACCTGCGCCTAAGCTCCATTCCGCTCATTTGGAAGTTGGATAAGGACGAGCACGTGTATCTGCGACTGGTCGACTATGTGGCTTATCTGCGCCAACCGACAGGAAATGCGGCCTTCTCCCTACCGCTTCTCGAAGTGACGATGGAGGGCTGGGAAAACGGGGTTCATGCTAAATGGGCTGCGGGAGGCAATGCGATCCACCAGCCGCGTTGGGTCGAGGGACAGCTCACCGCAGATGTTCCGGGCGAGCTGATCTCTTGGAAAAACAACCTTTTTCTCCCCCTCACCCCGGACCTAGCCGAATGGTTAGGCGCCGGCTTTCCCTTTTTGCCCATTCCCTCCTTTTTTGAAACTCAGGCCACCTTCGCAAGCAGCGGGACAACGGATCTGCGGGCAGCGCAAACGACAGCGGAAGGTACCCTGTCCCTAGCGCCGGGAACCTTCGCTTTGCCTGGTCAGGCGGACCTTCACCTAAGCATACCCCGCGTGAGCATGTCCTTTGAGAGCCGATTATCCTACGGAGCGGAATCTCCCCTGCTCCACAGCGACCTGCGGCTGCGAATTGGAGAAGGTGAGCGCGCTGCGGAGATCACCGTGCGGGCGGAGGTCGATGGGGGCGCTGACCAGATTAGCATGCAAACCACCGGTGCTCTCCGCTATCTGGAGGACCTTATCGGGCTCCTGCCGCCCGCCTGGCAGCCCGTCGCTATTCAAGGCGACTTTTCCTGGGAAACCTCCATGGACACGCTTTACACCGCACCCGCAAAGGTGCGCCGGGGAAGGGTTTCCCTCGGCAGTGCAGGCATTGCGGTTGTCTTTCCCGGCGATACCCAGCCGACCATCGACCTCGCGTCATTTGCCTTTTCCGGACAAATGGAACAGGCGGGGCAATCTTTGCTAATTGAACCCTTTCACCTCGCCGCAGGCCCCGTTCGCATCGACGGAACCGGCCTCAACTGGGACGGCAGCCGGGCGGAGGAATGGGGCACCGGCCACCTCGCTCTGGCCCCTCTGGCCATGGCCGATCTGCTCGACCTCATCCCCGCCGCCTTGCTGACTATCCCCACGGCGGCCGAAGCTTGGTTGCGAGATACGCGCATCGAAACCCTTCGCCTTGAGTTCGGATTCCTGCCCGATGCCTCCGGAAGGCTAAACGACCTGCGTTTCCGCCTCCAGCCGGAGTGGAGTTTCATCGTCGCCGGGATGCCGATCCAAGGCTCCGGTATCGTGGAAGGCTTTCCTTTTCTCCGGACGGCCGATGCCGACATCACCCTTGCGCGCTTCAACCCCGCACATCTTCAACACCCTCTCCTCGAGCCGTTGGGAATTTTGGACGGAGACTTTGCTTTCTCTCTAAAAGGTAATTTCGATGCAGGCGAGCGCATCGTCCGTATTACCAGCGACCTGGCGGCGGAATCGGCAAAGTTTCAACCCGGGAAAGCCCTTGATCCCTACCTCGTCGATGCAATCCCTGTTCATGCACTGTCCATCCACGGTCACCTCTCTCTCGATAGCGCCTTCGCCTCCCGGGCAAGGTTTTTGGTCTCAACTGGACTCGGCGACTTTCAGGTGGAACTCGCTCCGGAAAGTTTTTCGATTACACCCACTTTCCCTGAGACCATCCACACAGATATTCGTCTGGCTCTGGTTCCCGCGCCCACAGCTCAAATCCTCACCTACCTCGCTCCCACACTCATCCACGCAACCGGGCTGACGCCCGCAGAGATCTCCGATTTCGATCTCCGGCAAATTGATCTCACACTCAGTGGGCCGCTGTCCTCGTCCGGCGAAACCCCTTACCCACCGGCTTGGTGCGGAAGCGGCTCGCTCAAAGCCCGCACTGGCAGCGAACCCTTCACGATTGACTTCTCATTCCAAGAGTCTGCGACCGAAACGCTCCACGTCTCATGGAAATCCGAAGTGTGGGACCCCGGGCAAACCGACTTGGCCATCGCCCACCGTTTCGGGCTCACCAGCGAGACCCTGCATCTTCCGCTCATGCTCTCCGGAGGATTTGACTTCGGATTTGGAGCTGCCGGTCAAGACAATCGGCTCCCCCAGTCCGGTCAAGGGACGCTGCAGATCCAGTCGCGATCCGGATCCATCTATCTGGAAGAAGTCCTCGCCCGACGCCTGGCGTTGGATGCCATGGATTTTTCCGTGCACTTCGACCCGCTCATTGCACGCATCGATCAGGCTGATCTCCGACTCGATACCCCCCTCGGCCAGCTCACCACCTCGCTGGAAGGATTGGATCTGCTGCCTACACCGCTCGGTATTGCGCATCTGCGGCTTGAGCGGGTCGACCTGGCAAAAGTCTTCGATTACCTCGCCCCCGGGCTTCTTCTCCAAGCTGGACTCGCCCCCGACAACCTCTCCGTCAGTGGCACGGTGAGTGAGCTGACATCACGTTTTCAGATAGGCCAAACGCCGCCGGAGCATCCCCTCCCCTTCATCAATGAAGGCCGCTTTCAGCTTCGCGCTCAAAGCATCATGCTTCAATCAAATGATTTTCCCGGACTTTCCCTCCCACGCGTCACCCTTGGTGGCACACTTGACCACACCATCGTGTTCGGAAAACGGAAAGAACTGATTTCGTTGGATGCGGACATGGACGACTTTTTCTTCCCGGACTTTCAGGTTTCGCTGCGCGGTCGCTTCACCTCAGGATTCTCGGGTGAACACGCCGGATGTGAAGACCTTCGCATCGACTTCCGGGGAATGGAAGGCAGCGACCTTCAAATGGACGTGCAGACACCCACCACAGAAGCTGAATGGAACGTCCGCCTCACCAGCCGCTCCATCAATTTGGCACCCCTCCTCTTGCTTTTGGAAGGGAGCGTTGCCGACCTCTTTCGCGACTCGCCGGAGTCACCCGATCAGCCATCCGGCAAACACCCTCGCAATGAACCCGCCCCACGGGTCAAGACCTCTGCCGAAAGCCCACCCGTGCTTCCCGAAATTCGCCTGGAAGTTGCCCTCGACCGGCTCCACTTGGCGCGGGAGCGGGAAATCGGCGCACTGCGCTCAAGCATCCATGTCGTCGACGGCTCTCTCCGTCAGCTCGCGTTTGCCCTCACCGAGGGAGAGGATCGCATTACCCTAACCATGGAGCCCGATAAAACCGGTTGGTCGACAACGTTTTTTCTCGGCAAAGTGCATCATTGGATAGCCACGGCGGTCGCACCCCTGCACCTGTATCAAAGTGCGATCTTCCGCACGAATGAAACCATCATCCGTCTGCGCAACCTACCGGATTCGTTCGACCAGGGGGACCTCCGCTTTTACGGGCATATCGCTATACAACCAGAGCTAACCGCCTCGCTTCATGACATCAGTCTTGCCGGGCTCATCCTTCGCACCGAAGTGACCTTTCTCAGCCGTATTGCCGCCCTCGTCGACAGGCGCGTCATGTTGCTTGTACCCTTTAAAGAATTTCGTGTCAGCTCCCTCACCTACGACGCAAATCGTCTTCTCACGGCCAACAACATCTTCGTCGACGGCCCCATAAATCTCGCTCTCGACCTTGCCCGCTTCGACACACAATCTTTTGACACGCTGATCCAAGGTAGAGTCTTCGGCATTGCTTTTGAAGTCGTTGGAACCGCTCCCGACCTATCCTTTTATCTGCAGGAGAAGCCCGTTATTCGCGCCATAACTGTTCAGGATGACTTTGATTGGTAGCGGGACCGGTCGTATTTGCCCAAGATTTGACCCTGCCCACCTCACCGACCGGATCCCCGAAGTTTCATCGGACGGGTTGTGAAAGGTTCCGGAAAACGCTTAGATTGCGAAGCGCTTGCGCGAAGGAGGAGGAAGCGGCCGCTGAAGGGGTTCCCGCCCGGCTTCGCCCATGTTCCCTCGCAGGCTCGGCGGGACAGGCTTCGATGCCCTGAATAGAGGACTCGGGGCCGAAGTAGGCGGAAAAGGCGTGGGTCATCCACGAGCCTGATTTCAGCCTTCCCCTCCACCGCCTCTTCCACCAGTTTTTTTACCCACATGGATGAGGCTC
>JAFIGE010000212.1 GCA_020831585.1 Opitutales bacterium
GCGCAAGGGCATCGACGCCGTGCGCGTGAATGATCAGGAGATGATCTGGTTGCCGGGGTGAGAGGCCTATCCGAGTTCCTTGCGGAGTCTCTTGTCGAAGGTTTCCAGCTTGAGACCTTCCGATTCCGCAACGGAGTGAATCAGGTAATCTGAAAAGTCGGCCTTGCCGATCCTGAATCGTTTAAGGACAAGTCGCAACCGGTCCGAATCATCGAAACCGAAGGCGGAATCCTCGAGAAGTTCCTCCAGAACGTGCCCCAGCGCCTTCCGGTCAAACCCGTAGACGGACTCCAACACCCAGGCAGTTTCCATCAGCACAAGGTCGTGAATACGCACCGGGTTGTCGTGTCCGGCTTCCCGCTCGAGCATCGCCGCCACAGTACGGCACTGGGCCGGGTTGTCCTGAACGATATGCCGGACCAGGTGATTGGTATCGAAAGCAATCATTTGCGGGGTGTCTTGAGGCGACCATACTTGGCCGACACCGCCTTGCGGATGCCGTTATCCATTTCTTCCACCGAGGCAGGCTTGTGCCCGGATGGGAGGAACGGCTTCCCGCAACCGGCAGATGAGCCAGGTGCCCGCATTTTCCGCACCGAGATCCGGTTCGAGGTCTCCAGGGAAAACTCCAGGCGGTCGCCGGTGCGGATGGCCAGTTTCGACCGGATCTGTTTCGGTAGGGTAATCTGGCCCTTTGAGGTGACTTTCGATTGGAGCGTCGGCATTCCTTACTCATCGCAGATTTCAGTAAGAAATCAAGGGGGTTGTTGACACTTGATGGATTCCTCCTTCCGGTGCGAATCAAGCAGGGGCCAGGTGCTTTCTCGGGGAATTCCGTCGCTGCGGCTTTCCAGCGGGTTCACGCAGTTCGATCACCAGTTCTTTGCCAAGGGCCTGAGCGACTTTCCGAAGTGTTGAAACACGCGCGTCACTCGCGTGATTTTCCAAGCGGGAGATGACGGATTTCTTCGTGTGGATGGCCGTGGCGAGTTCCTCCTGAGTGACCCCTGCATCCTCGCGAGCCTCCTTCAGAAGGGCACCAATGAGGAACTCCTGGAAGCCGGACTCATAGCCTTTGGCGAATTCAGGATCCCGTTCTTTTCGTTTTTGAATGTATTTGTCGAGATCGTCCATATTCATCCCTTTCTTAAAAAATAGTCTATCATCCGGCGCTGAGCCTTCTCGATTTCCTGCTTAGGTGTCTTCTGCGTTTTCTTTGCCAATCCGCTGACCAGAACGATGAGCCTGTCTCCGTCAAAGAAACCAAGGAGACGGAAAGCATTGCCCCCGGCCTCAACACGAACCTCCCATAGCTCCGTTCCAACGAGCTTTTTGAAAAATCGGCTCGGTGGTCGATCCAAGGTGCGTACGAGATCAAGCACCCAGGCGACTTTCTGCGCCTGCTTGCCGTCAAGGGAGTCAATAAACTCCTCCACGGGGCAGGAACCCGATTGATGCCTGTAGAACTCAATTCTCCGCATTTTCAAAAGTTAGCATATATGCTAACTTCGTCAAGTGTTCAGATTGACAATTCAGCGGTCGGCATGAAAGCCGAGATCGAAGCCGACACGGGCATTACCACCGAAGCGAGCAACTGGGTCTTTGACGAGCACGTCGCCCCCCACTTCGACGAACACGTCCGGAAAAGCGTGCCCGAATACGACCGGGTGCAGGACCTCGCGGCGAAGTTCTCCGACTGGTTCACCCATCCGGACTGCACCGTTCTGGACTTCGGCGCGGCCACCGGCGAAACCCTCCGGCGCATCCGCGAGCGCCACTCTAAGCCGATCAACCTGATCGGTTATGATAACTCCCAGGCGATGATCGCTCAGGCGGCTACCAAGGGCGTTGAGGTCGCCTTTGCGGACCTTGAACGCCTCGTGGATATTCCGCCCTTCGACTTCGGCGTCGCCCTCTACACGCTCCAGTTCCTGCGCACGCAGGCACGCCAGCAACTTGTCTATCGGCTCGCCAAGGCACTGCGACCGGGGGGCGGGTTCTTCGTCGTGGAGAAGGTGCTCGGGAGCTATCCGACGACACAGGACATCATTCAGCAGTTGTATTGGGACATGAAGATCGCCAACGGCCTCACCCCGGCCCAAGTGCTCAACAAAGCCCACGCCCTGCGCGGATGCATGTTTCCGAAAACCATCCAAGAGAATGAGACCGAGTTCCGGGGCGCGGGCTTCTCCCAGGTCGAGATCGTTTTCAAGGACCTGCAATTCTGCGGGTGGTTGCTTATCCGGTAAATGGAGCGTCCCGGCTTTGACGAGAGCGCCGCGCGGAAGGTTCTCGACAAGGACTTTGAAAACATCATCCGCAAGGTCGGCGCGGGCCGGACCCTCACCGCAGCGGAGCGAGCCCGCATCGAAGCGCGCGCGGCGGGGAGCGACGACTCGACCGCATACGCCAAGACCTATGTCGAACTGGCCGACATCCTCGGGGTCAACCGGCGCACCCTCAACGGGTGGAAGAAGATGGAGCGTGCCCCAAAGCCCCTGCCCAATGGCCAGCACGATGTCTCCGCATGGCGTGAGTTTGTGCGCCTCCGGGGGTTGAAAGGAGGAAAGGAGCCCGCCGGGGGCAATCAGGAGACCCTCAAGGCCCGCCGTCTGCTCGTGGACATCGAGGAGCGCGAACTGCGGCTGGCCATCAAACGGGGCGATTACCTGCACAAGGAGACCGTGCGCAAGTCCATCCTCGAAGGCTTGGGGCGACTCTTCGCCATCCTGCACAAGCGGCTGGAAGACGAATTGCCGCCGCTTTCTTGCGGGAAGGATGCCGTGGGCATCCGCGAGGACAATGCACGCGCCCTGCAAGAGGCCCGCCGGGAGGCCTATGAGTTTTTCAACGACTGGTCGGAAGAAGGATGAACACGGATGTCGCCAGCATGTTCGCGGAAGCGGTGCGTCCGCCCGACCGCCGCCCCCCGTGGCAATGGGCCGAGGAAAATATCGCGGCCATTCCGTATTCCCCGGTCCCGGGTCGTTTCCGCTCGGACAACTCCCCCTGGGTGCGCGCGGTCATGGAGGCGATTGTCGATCCGCGGGTGAAGCTGGTCTCCATCATCGCCAGCGTGCAGTCCTCGAAGACCACGGTCCCGGAGCTGACCCTCTGCTACATCATCAAGAACCTTCCCGGTCCCTGCCTCTGGCTTGACCAGACCGACGAGGACGCCAAGGACCAATCGGAGTCCCGCCTGCAGAAGCTCTTCGAGGAGTGCCAGGCAGTGAAAGACCTCTTTCCAAAGGACCGCCACAAGAAACGCAACCACACGATCCACTTCGCCAACGGCATGACCCTGTGGATACTCGGAGCGCACAACAAAACGAACCTGCAACGCCGCTCTATCCGCTGGCTCATCGGCGATGAAACGTGGCGGTGGCCGTCCGGCCACATGGCGGAAGCGGAAGCCCGCGTGACCGCCTTCGGCTGGCTGGGCAAATGCGTCTTCCTCTCCCAAGGCGGCGAGGAGAACGACGATACCCACCGCAAGTTCGAGACCACCGACCAGCGTGAGTGGACCTTCCAATGCCCGCACTGCGGCACCCGTCAGACCTTCGCCTGGGAGAACATCGAATGGTCGAAATCCGCTCGCGATGAGAAGGGTGAATGGGATTTCACCGCCGTGCGCGAATCCACCATCCTGCGCTGCGAGGGTTGCAACCACTACTTCGAGGACAGCGACGCCACCCGGCGCACCCTCAATGCCACCGGACGCTTTGTCGCGCAAAACCCCAACGCCTCGGTCGAGAACGTGGGCTTTCACTGGAACGCCCTCTGCACGATGTCGTGGGGCAAGCTCGCCGAAATCTACCTGCGCGCCAAGGCGGCGGCGAAACAGGGCGACACCTCCCTCCTGCAGCAGTTCTACCAAAAGCGTCTGGCCCTGCCGTGGAGGGAATACGCCGAGGACTACCGCATGGAGATTGCCACGAGCGGCTACCGCATGGGCGAACTATGGGACGGCGAAGCCGGTGTTGAGCGCACGGGGCGGATTGTCTCGCCTCCCTTCGAGGAATCGACGATCCCGCTGCGCATCCTCACGGTCGATTGCCAGATGGATCACCTCTTCGCGGTTGTGCGGGCATGGAGCGCGGAAGGATCGTCCCGCCTGCTCTGGTGCGAGCGCATCCTCACCTTCGAGGATGTGGAGGCCACGAGGGAGCGCTTCGGTATCCACGCAAACCTTGTCTTCGTCGATGCGGGGCACGCCACTTACGATGTCTACCGGCAATGCGCCCGACGGGGATGGGTTGCCCTCATCGGTGACCGGCGGGCGACCTTTGTCCACAAGGCCCGCAAAGGCCAATCCGTGCAGCGGTTCTATTCGCCCCGGCGCAAGGTTTCGCTCGGGACCGGACGCTTCTGCTACGTCCACTACTGGTCAAATCTCAACATCAAGGACACCCTCGCACGTCTGCGACGCAATCAGGACCCGGCGCGGGGGATCACGTGGGAGGTTCCGGACGACGTGCCCGAGGAGTATCTCGCCCAGATGGAGAGTGAGCAGCGGGTGAAGGAGAAGAACACCTGGCTTTGGAAACAGATCGGCAAGCGCCCGAACCACTACTTCGACTGTGAAGCCATGCAGGCCGCGGCTGCGACCATGCTCAAAATCATTGGGCGGGAAAGCACGAACGTAGACCACGAGACTTCCACTCTTTCTCCATCTCAGTGATCGAATGCTTCATTTCTAAAATTTCGACCCCAACAATCGAATAGTCCCGGTCTTTCGACAGATCTAAATCGCAGGCCTGCACGAAAATTCCGCCGAGATTCTTTAGTTCATCAGAGGTTATTTCAATGACCATGCAAAAGATACGTTGATTTCTCTCTGCGATTCTTGCTTGCTCCAAAAGAGCTTGAAATGAGTCCAAATGGACTTCAAATAAAGCTCCTATTGGAGGGGTACTGAATTGGCCGCCTGAATCTTTCCAGACTCTAGGAATCAGATCTCTCTTTATCGATAATGATCCGAATTTCGAATACTGGTTTTTAGGACACAAAGCATGTCCCGATATTCCTGATTTCCCGCAGATACGTATCTCCACCTCCGTATTATGGATTTTCGATCCTAGGTAATCAACTCTTCCCAATATCTCAAATCTCCTTGAGAGTCCGTCCTCCCATCCTATTCTTGTTCTAAGAGTTCCTGATCGATAACAGAAAACTCTGAGGCTACAAATTGGTTGGCTGTGTTCTTTTGGGCTCACTTATTACTTACCTTATACTGAATCTGACTCATCAGAAATCCGACTTTTGACATGTTTCTCGGATAGATGGCAAGACTGATCGATTACAGCATCGGTTTCACCAAGGAGGAGGTCGAAGAAATCCTCTCCGTGCAGAAATCCGAACTCAAAAAAACCCTCGCCGCATACGCCAACGACGGATCGACCGTGACAAAGCGGCGCATCGACGAGATCCATGCCATCATTGCCGCCTGCCAACAGGCTTTGCGCAAGCTCGACCCGGAGACCTACGGGCGTCCGGTGCGTGCCGTACGGACGGGAATGGGTGGCTACCTCGACAAGTGACCGGCTTTGACATGCGCACGCTTGCGTGAAGCTCCTCCAACGCATCGCCCGAATCTTTTCTTCATCCCCCTACGAGGCGGCCAATCCCTCCCACCGCCGCTCTCGGGTTCCCGGTGCCGCGCCCACCGACGCCCGCAGGGAACTTTCGCCTCCGGCGCGTCGTGAACTGGTGCGCAAGAGCCGATACCTTATCAAAAACAGCGGCTTCACGCGCGAGGTGGTGAGCGACATGGCGATTTACTCGACCGGCGACGGCATCCGGCCACAGGCGCAATCGCAAGACGCAGACTGGAACCGTCGTGCTGAAGCTTACTTCTCCCGCTGGTCGGGCCGCCCGGAGATCACAAACCGGTTTTCCTTTGAGGAGTGCCAAAACCTCGTTTGCCGTGGCATCGACGTGGACGGGGAATACTTCGTTCTCAAGGTGCGCGACCGCTTCGGAAGGGCGCGGATTCAAATGGTCGAATCCCACCGTGTAGGTGCGCCTCCGGAAGACAGCACGTCCGTGGACGGGATCATCTTCGATGAAGTCGGGGCACCGTTGGCCTATCTCGTTCAACAGGACGAAGGCAGCTTTGAGCCGGTGTTTGCCAACGCCGTCATGCACGCCTTCGAACCGGAGTTCGCCAGCGGGGCGCGGAGCTATCCCACCCTCCAACACTCCATCAACCACATCCTTGATGAGATGGAAATGCTCGCATTGGAGAAGCATGCCGTGAAGGACAATCAGGACGTTTCCCGTGTGATCAAGCGGGAGAGCGGCAACCTTGACGACGATGGAGACTTCAAGCTCGCCGGGGAGACCCAAGAAGGTGAGGAGAGCAGCGACCCCAAAGCCATCCAACAGATTCTTGGGGGAAAAGTCGTGGCCATGAAACCGGGCGAATCCATGGAGAGCTTTCAATCGAACCGTCCGAGTTCGGTCTTCACCGGCTTTCTTGAACACCTCAAGCGCGACAGCAGTGCGGGCGTGCTTCCCTACGAGTTTGTTCTCGACCCGGCGAAAGTCGGGGGTGCCGCCGTGCGGTTGGTCGTGGCCAAGGCCGACCGTCGTTTCTCCTACCGCCAACTGATCCTCATTCAACGCTTTCTCCGGCCTACGTGGGGATGGGTCATTGGGGACGCCATCGACCGGGGCGAACTGGAGCCGGTCAAGGGCTGGAACAAGGTCACTTGGGTTTGTCCTCGTCGCATCACGGTCGATGCCGGTCGCGAGGCCCAGCAGAACCGTGCTGATGTGGAAGCCGGGCTCAAGACCCTCGAAGACCACTTCTCCGAGATCGGCATGG
>JAFIGE010000028.1:0-37500 GCA_020831585.1 Opitutales bacterium
TGACCCGCTACCAAACGCTTCAACCTCACCGCATAGTTCATGAATCCCAACCTCTCCCTCCATGCGCTTCGCGTCAAGCTTAATTTGATTTTTAAATTAATTTGGATTTGAACCTTTTGGCTGAGGTTGGGGTTTAATGCGGTATGAAGAAGATTACTTTGGGATGGGGTTTCTTGTGGGCGGTGGGGGTGTCGGCATCGACATCGCTTACGATTTACAACGGGGGTTTTGGGGTGGTGCGGGATGCGGTGTCGCTGGAACTAGAGAGCGGTTTCAATGATGTGCGCTATAGTGGGGTGACGGCGCAGTTGATTCCGACTTCAGTGGTGCTGCGCGATCCGTCGGGAGTTCATGTGGTGCGGGTGATCGAACAGAGTTACCTGGGAGATCCGGTGGATCAGGTGCGGCTCCTGCAGATGTTCGAGGGAGAGTCGATCGAGTTTCTGCGCGTGGTGGACGGGCGGGAATATATCGAACAGGGACGGATTATTCGCGCGCCTCAGCGGGTTTCCGGGCGAGGGGGCCTCCTCGAACCGATCATTGAGGTGGCCGGTCGGCTGCACACGCGTCTTCCGGGAGAGCCGCTCTTTCCCAGTTTGGGCGATGATTCGACCTTGCTGCCCACGCTGGTCTGGAAGGTGCATGCGGAAGAGGCGGCCGTTTTTGAGGCGCAGTTGAGCTACCTCACGCGGGGGCTCGAATGGGAGGCGGATTACAATATCATCCTCCCTGAGGACGGAGATGCCATGGCGCTCAATGGCTGGGTGTCCATTCAAAACCACACCGGCAAAACCTTTGCGGACACGCGCATCAAGCTCATGGCGGGGGATGTGAACCTGACTTCGCCGCAGGAAATGCATGCCCATGCGGATCACTTTGCCCTGACTTCCGCGCGGATGGCTGCGCCGGAGGTGGAAGAGCGCAAGTTCGACGATTTTCGCCTCTACACGCTGCCGTTGCCGACGACCCTGCGCGACCGTGAGACCAAGCAGGTGGAGTTTGCGCGCGCCGAGGGTGTGCCCACGCGGCGGCTGCTTGTCTATGAGGGCACAGGGGGACTTCGCTTCCGTGGGGGCGTGAACACAAATGAAAACTTTGGCCTGAACAGCCCGTCAACGGTAGCGATTTTCCGCGAATTTGAGAATCGCGAATCGGATGGGCTGGGGATCCCCCTGCCCGCCGGTCGCATGCGCGTCTACCGGATGGATCGCGACGGCCAACTGGAGTTCACAGGCGAGAACCGTATCGGCCACACCCCGCGCAACGAAACGGTGCGTCTCTTTCTGGGGAACGCTTTTGACCTGGTCGGCGAGCGCACCCGCACGGATATTTCCACCCAATCAGCCCGTCGCCAAATGCGGGAGACTTTCCAGGTTGAGATCCGCAATGGCGGTGAAAGCGCGGAGAATGTGCGGGTGGTCGAACGTCTCTACCGCGCAGCGAACTGGCGCATTCTCTCGAGCTCGCTACCGTTTGAACAAACCGACAGCCAGACGATTGAGTTCCAGTTGCAGGTGCCGGCGGACGGTGGAACCCGCGTGACCTATACGGTGGAATACAGCTGGTGAGGAGGGATGCCCCGCCGATCCGGCTTACTCCGGTTCCGGCACGGTGAGGATTTCCGGACCTTCCGGAGTGACGAGGACGGTGTGTTCAAAATGCGCACTGGGGGAACCATCGACGGTGCGGGCAGTCCACCCGTCGTCGTCGATTTTCACCTTGGAGCTGCCCATCGTGACCATGGGTTCGATGGCAAGGGTCATGCCCGGACGAAGCTTCTCTCCGCGCTTCCGCGGCCCGAAGTTGGGAATCTGCGGGGCTTCGTGCATTGTCCTCCCGACGCCATGGCCGACGAAGTCGCGGATGATCCCATAGCCGTGCGGAACGATGCTGCGTTCGATGGCGTTGGAAATGTAACCCACACGGTTCCCCGGGCAGGCTTCGGCGATGCCTTTGTGCAGGGCTGCTTCGGTGGCATCGAGAAGGCGTTGCACGGGCTCGGCGATGGCTCCGACGGCGACGGTGCGGGCATTATCCCCGATAAAGCCCTCATAGAGCGCACAAACATCGACGGCGATCACATCGCCCTCGCGCAAAACCGTCCGGAGGGTGCCGATTCCATGCACGACTTCATCGTTGACAGAGAGGCAGGTGAAGGAGGGGAAGCGACGGTGGCCGTTGCGATAATCGTAACAGGCACTGCGCGCGCCAAAGCTCTCGATGAGTCGACGGCCCTCCTGATCCAGATCGTAGGTGGTGATGCCGGGCGCAACCATTTTGCAGAGCCGGTCGAGGACGGTGGCGGCAATGCGGCAGGCATCCCGCATAATCTGAACCTCGGCCGGGCGTTTGACCGGAATGCTCATACAGAAAGGGGAAATGTTGGCCCAAGCCCCCATCGACCCGCGTGAGACCGACCGTCCCCGCTCACCCGAAGAGAACGATGTTCAGAACCCACGCGACGAGGCCGGAAGCAAACATGATCAAGAGCCAACGCCAGAGCTTTTTGCCCTGCGCCAAGCCCACTGTATCGACGAGTTGGCGGGTGCGCCCCTGACTGCGGCCTTTGATCCGCCCCTTTTTGAGGAAGCCATCGTAATGGCGCTGGAGGAGGTAGGTTTCGATCTGCCGGAGAAAATCCAGAAGCACCCCGACGATGATGAGCAAACCGGTGCCGCCAAAGAACTGAGCGGCCTGGAAGGGCACACCGGTGTTCACATTGACGATGTCCGGAATGATCGCGATAACCACGAGGAAGATGGATCCGAAGACCGTCAACCGCGTCATAATAAAGTCGAGGTAGCGGGCGGTGGGTTCGCCTGGACGAACGCCGGGCACATAGCCGCCATACTTCTTCAAATCATCAGCGATCTGGACGGGCTTGAACATCACCGAGACCCAGAAAAAGCTGAAGGCGAGAATGAGCCCACCGAAAATGAGGTAATAGGTGAAGGTGCCGTGCTGGAAGTAGAGACCGAAGTTGGTGAGCCAGCGGGCATTCAGGGCCGCGCCACCTTGCGAGAACACCGTCACGAAGAACATGAGGATGGCGGACGCAAAGATGATCGGCATGACGCCGGAATAATTCACCTTGAGGGGCAGGTAACTGCTCTGCCCGCCGAAGACCTTCCGGCCCACAACGCGCTTTGCGTACTGCACGGCAATCTTCCGCGTGGCCTGCACCACCAAGACGACACCGGCGATAACGAGGAAGAGGAACATCAGCATGACAATGCCCTGAGCGGGATTGAGCTGCGGCCCCCCGGCCCCAACCGGCGCGGTGAAGAGGGATGCGGTCAACGTGACCGCCGCCGGCAAGTCTGCGAGAATACCCACGGTGATGAGGAGCGATATCCCATTACCAATTCCCTTCTGGGTTATCTGCTCACCCAGCCACATGAGCAACATGGTGCCGGCGGTGAGGAAAATCACCCCCGTGACCATAAACCACGCCTGATCCATGACGATGATGTTCCCGAATCGGGCTATGTCATAGTCGAAGAAAAGGCGCTGCGGGTTTTGCAGGGTGAAGAGGAGCAGAATTGACTGAACGAAGGCAATTCCCAGTGCGGCGTAGCGCGTATACTGGGTGATTTTCTGGCGACCGACTTCACCCTCCTGCTGCAGGCGCGAAAGCGTGGGCACGACGGCGGTGAGCAGCTGGAAGATAATGGCCGCACTGATATACGGCATGATGCCCAAGGCGAAGAGCGCCCCTTTGAGAAGGGCACCTCCGGTAAACATGTTGTAGAGCCCGAGGAGGCTGCCGCCTCCCTGACGGGACTGTTCCGCGAAAAAGTCCTGCAGCGGGGTCGGGTCCAAGCCCGGCAAGGGGATATTGGCACCGACGCGGGCAATAAAGAGCAGGAAAAGGACGAGGAAAATCTTATCCCGGAGTTCCGGGATTTTGAACACATTGAAGAAAGCGGAGAACATTGGGCAAAGGCTGTTCCAAAAGGAGACCGGGGCGAGGAAATATCCCGATCAAGGGAAAAATCAGGATTCAGACGCTTCGGGAGCAACCGGGGTGAGGAGAAGGGCTGTGCCCCCCGCCTTCTCGATTTTTTCCTTGGCGGCACCGGAGAACTTGTGCGCTTCGACTTTGAGGGCGCGCTCGACCTCGCCGACGGCAAGGATCTTGATGAGCTTGTCGCTGGAGCGAACGAGGCCGGCCTTCACAAGGGATTCGCGGTTCACCGTGTCACCCTGGATGCGGGCGAGATCGCCCACATTGACGATGGCGTATTCTGTGCGGAAGCGGAAGTTGCTAAAGCCGCGCTTGGGGAGCTTCCGATATAAGGGAATGTGACCGGACTCAAAACCGGGACGGAGACCAAAGCCGGCGCGCGCGCGCTGACCCTTGTGACCTTTACCGGAGGTCTTACCGAGGCCGCCGCCTTCCCCGCGACCGACGCGCTTACGCTTTTTGAAGCCGCCGCTTTTGATGAGATTGTGGAGTCGCATGACAAATCTGGGAAAAAGAATGAATGGGTGGTTGGGAGGTTGAGAGCGGAGCCTCAACCGTTGCGAAGAGCGAGGATGTCTTCGCGGGAACGCATTTGCTGGAGAGCATCGAGCGTGGCGAAAACCATCGCGGCGGGATTGTTGGAGCGCAAACTTTTCGTGAGCACGTCTTTCACACCAGCGGCCTCAAGGACAGCACGCACGCCCCCACCGGCAATGACACCGGTTCCGGGCGTGGCCGGACGAAGAAGGATCTTCCCGCCATCGTGCTCACCGAGAGCTTCATGGGGAACGGTGTTGTTCTTCAACTTCACTGGCTGCATATTCTTGCGGGCCTGCTCGGTACCCTTGCGGATGCACTCGGGAACTTCCTTGGCCTTGCCGTAACCGACGCCAACATTGCCTTCGCGGTCGCCCACGACAACGAGGGCGGAAAAGCTGAAACGGCGACCACCGGCCACGACCTTGGCGCACCGGTTGATGTGCACCACCTTTTCGAAGAGGCCGTCATCCTCTTCCTCGGGCTGGTTTTGGCGATCACCGCGACGACCACCGCGGCCACCGGGTCCACCGCGGCCACCGGGTCCACCCCGGCCACCGGGACCGCGGCCACGGCCTTGATGGCCCTGACGCGGCGTTTCGATGGGACGATCAATCTTGCCCACCACAGCGCTGGAACGCTCGCGTTTTTCGGGAGCGGCACCCACGATGTCACCGGTTTCCTCGGCAACAGTTTCGGTGGGTTCAGGCGCGGGTGCTTCCGGTGTTTGATTCACCGGGGCCTCGGGAGCAGGGGCATCCGTCGGGGGGACAGACTCGTTTTGTTTGTTTTCGTCGGACATGGGGGGAGGCAATTAGAACTGGAGACCACCTTCGCGCGCGGCGTCGGCAAAGGCTTTCACACGGCCATGGTAACGACGGCCGTGACGGTCGAAGACCACACTGGAGATACCGGCAGCCGAGGCTTTCTCGGCGAGAAGTTTGCCCAACTTGGTGGCGGTGGCGATGTTCGGTCGGACACCCTCGCCACGCACATCCTTGTCGAGGCTGGACACATACACAAGGGTGCGGCCGGCATCGTCGTCGATGGCTTGGGCATAGACGTTGGCGTTGGTGAAGCACACGGCCAAACGGGGGCGCTCGGCGGTGCCTTGAATCTTCTTGCGCACGCGCCATACGCGGCGCTGACGCAGTTCCTGTTTTTTCTTTAAATCCATGATGATAAGGTTGGTAACTTGCGGGGACCGTATCCGTCCCCTCGCTTATGATGGCATCAACCGGCTTTCTTGCCTTCCTTGCGGCGAACGTGTTCGCCCTCGATGGCCACGCCCTTACCCTTGTAAGGTTCGGCGGGGTAGTAGCTCTTCACCTGGGCGGCGAACTGACCCACGACCTGCTTGTCCGGACCAGCCACGGTGATCTTCGTGGGGTCGGCGAGGGTGAGGGTGAGCCCGTCCGGCACCGCTTGCTTGATCCCGTGGGAGAAACCCAGGGCGAGTTCGAGCACTTTGCCGTTGAGGTTGGCGCGGAAACCCACGCCATTGATGATGATTTTCTTTTCGAAACCCTTGGAGACCCCTTCGACCATACCGGCGATGATGCTGCGGGCGGTGCCGTGCATGGCCTTGGCGTGACGGGAGGTATTTCGGGGCTTCACAACGATTTCACCATCCGCATCGCTGATGTGAAGGACTTCGTTGTCGAAGGTGCGCTGAAGGGTCCCTTTGGGGCCTTCGATGCGGATATTTCCGTTGTCGATGGTCACCTTCACCTTTTCAGGGATGGCGACGGGAAGTTTTCCAATGCGGCTCATAGGTGCGTCTCCTTTTCGTGGCTTACCAGACCGAGCAGATCAACTCGCCACCAATATTCTGGCGGCGGGCGTCGCGGTCTTTCATAATGCCTTTGGAGGTTGTAAGAATGCCGAGGCCGAGGCCGCCGAGCGTGCGGGGAATTTCGCGCGCCTGGAAGTAGAGGCGGCGGCCCGGTGTGCTGATGCGGCGGATACCGACGATGGCCGGTGCTTCATCGACATACTTGAGGTGGATGAGAAGTTGCTTGTGGCCCCGCTCGTCCTTGGCCTCTTCGACATCGCGGATGTAGCCCTCTTCCTTGAGGATGTGCGCGATGTTGAGGTGAAGTTTGGAAAACCGGCCGGTGCACGTTTCCTTGCGGGCGGCATAGGCATTACGGATGACCGTGAGAAAATCGCTGATGGTGTCAGACATGGAATGGATCTCCTGGTGAAGGGCTTACCACGAAGACTTCGTCACACCGGGGATTTTCCCGGAGGAGGCGAGTTCGCGGAAGGTCAAACGGCTCACGCCGTATTTGCGGAGGTAGGCGCGCGGACGGCCCGTGATCTTGCAGCGGTTGCGCAGGCGCACGCCGCTGGAGTTCTTCGGGAGTTTTGTCAGTTTGCGCTGGGCGGCGTAGAACTCTTCGTCCGAGGTGGAGGGGTCGGCGAGCACTTTTTTGAGCTCGGCCCGCTTGTTTTTGAACTTGGCGACGAGGCGGACACGCTTCTTTTGCCGTTCGATCATTGCTTTCTTAGCCATGAGAAAAAAGGGAGGGGGTTAGGCGTTGGCGGTTTCGGCTTCAGCTTCGGCGGGGACGGCTTCCTTGGCCGCTTCGGCGCGGACAACGCGCTTGCGGAAAGGCATGCCCATCAAGCGGAGGAGCTCGCGGCCCTCGTCGTCGTTCCCGGCTGAGGTCACGATGACCACATCGAGGCCCACGGCGTGGCGGGTGCCGTCGCCATGGGTTTCCGGGAAGATGGTGTGGTCGGCGATGCCAAGGGTGTAATTGCCCTGCCCGTCGAGTTTGTCCGGCACGCCCCGGAAGTCACGAATGCCCGGAAGGGCCACCGCGATGAGGCGAATGAGGAATTCGTACATCTTCGCCCCGCGAAGCGTCACTTTCACCCCGATCGGCATGCCTTCGCGGAGTTTGAAGTTGGAGACGCTCTTCTTCGCCTTGGTGATGACAGCGCGCTGCCCGGCGATGGAAGAAAGATCCTTCACGACTTCTTCGATCTGTTTCTTGTCGAGAGTCGCGGAGAAGCCGCTGTTGAGAACGACCTTGGTGACGCGCGGCACCTCGTGGATATTTTTGTATCCGCGGGACTTGCGCAACTCGGGAACGATTTGCTCCTCGTAGTATTTCTTTAAATACGGTGTGGACATGACTGGTGACTTCCTGGTTTCCGCCGCGCCGGGGGGACCGGTGGCGGACCTGTGGCGGCTATTGAAAGGGGGGATGGGTTACTTGCCGGCTTTGGCACCGACCTTCTTGTCGTAGCGTGCGGCCAACATGACGTTGGAAAGGTGGAGAGGGGTTTCGCGCTCCGTGATGCCGCCGGGTTCCTGGTCCGACTTGGCCTTCTCGTGGTGCTTGCGCTTGTTCATGCCTTCGACGAGGAGGCGCTCCTTTTGGGGGAACACCTGGAGAACTTTGCCGCGCTCCCCGCGCTCGTTTCCGGCAATGACGACAACGACGTCGCCCGCTTTGATCTTTTGTTTCATATCAGAGGACCTCCGGTGCGAGGCTGACAATTTTCATGAAGCGCTTTTGGCGCAGTTCCCGGGCGATGGGGCCGTAGACGCGGTTTCCACGGGGCTGCCCTTCCGGATTGATAAGGACGACGGCGTTGCTGTCGAAGCGAAGATAACTGCCGTCATCGCGACGAATGGCAGCGCGGGTGCGCACCACGACGGCTCGGCACACGGTGCCCTTCTTCACGGTGGCATCGGGAGAGCTGTCACGGATGTGTACGACAACTTCGTCACCGACGGACGCGGTCCGCTTCACCTGCCCGAGGCGGCGAATCATTTTGGCCTTCTTGGCGCCGGTGTTATCGGCGACGTTGACCATTGAAAGCATTTGGATCATGGCTGTGAACTCCTTCTTTTGAGGGGATTACCCAATGACCGGGGCCTTGTCCACGACCTTCACGATACGGAAGCGCTTCAGCTTGCTGAGGGGACGGGTTTCCATGATGACCACGCGGTCACCCACGCCACACTCATTGGCTTCATCGTGGGCGTGCACGACTGTCTTCCGTTTCACTTCCTTCACATAGAGGGGGTGGCGGATCTTGTAGTCGTAGGTCACCTTCACGGACTTGTTGCCGGATCGGCTGCTGACGACGCCGGTGATCGTCTTACGTTGTTTTCTATCGGACATGGGTCAAAATTGGTTGGGGGCCGGAGACCGCTCAGGCGGCGGGGGCGGACTTCTTCTTTTCGGTGAGAACAGTTTCCATGCGGGCGATGTCGCGGCGCACTTCCTTCAGGGTGTGGGTCTTCTCCAACTGGCCGGTGCGCTTGCGCAGGCGGGCGTCGAGGAGGCTTTGGCGGGAATCGCGGATCTTCTTTTCCAACTCATTGTTGGAGAGCTCGCGCAGATCGGAAATCTTGGTCGGCATGGCGGGAACGGATTAGATGGTTTCGCGGGTGATGAAGCGGCAGGGGAGCGGCAGTTTGCCGTCGGCCAGGCGCATCGCCTCGCGGGCGGCGGTCACGCTCACACCGGAGAGTTCGAAGAGGATCGCGCCGGGCTTGATGACGGCGGCCCAATACTCCACCCCACCCTTCCCTTTACCCTGGCGGGTTTCAGCCGGCTTCTTGGTGATCGGCTTGTGCGGGAACACGCGGATCCAGACCTTCCCGCGACGGGAGAGGTAACGGTTGATGGCCACACGGGCGGCTTCAATCTGCTGGGCTGTGAGGTTGCCGCGACCGAGGCATTGGATTCCAAAATCACCGAAAGCGAGGGTGTCACCGCCCTTGGCGTTGCCGCGATTGCGGCCGCGCTGCTGCTTGCGGAACTTGGTGCGTGAAGGCATTAAAGGCATGGCTCTTTACGGGTAAGGCGTTAAATCGGGAAAGGGTTAAAAATTAACCGAGGGGGCGTTCATCCGGATCGAGGCAGATCCAGCACTTCACACCGATAAGACCGTAGACCGTGCGCGCTTCGGCGAAGCCGTAGTCAACATTGGCCCGGAGGGTGTGGAGGGGAACGGAACCGGCGCGGGTGGTTTCCGTGCGGGCGATATCGGCACCGCCAAGGCGGCCGGAAACCTGGAGGCGGATACCCAGGGCACCCACGCTCATCGTCCCCTGCACGGCTTTCTTCATGGCGCGGCGGAAAGCGATGCGGCGCTCCAGCTGGAGAGCCACGCTCTCGGCCACGAGTTGGGCCACGAGATCGGGCTTCTTCACTTCCTGGATGTCGAGGAGGATGTCCTTGTTCACCAGCTTGGAAAGATCGGCCTTGATCTTCTCGAGTTCGCGACCCTTGCTGCCGATGACAATACCGGGCCGGGCGGTGAAGACCTTCACGCGGATGCGGGAACCGGCGCGCTCAATGAAGATGCGGGGCACGGCGGCGTAGCGGAACTTCTCACCGAGGAACTCGCGAATACGGTAGTCCTCTTCGATGAGATTACCAAAGTCCTTTTTCCGGGCGAACCAGCGGGACTGCCAGTCGCGGCGAACAGCAAGACGGAAACCGATCGGATTTACTTTTTGGCCCATGATATGGAAATAGCTTAGTTGGAGGAGGCGGCACCCTCGGCGAGGATGATGCGCAAGTGGCTCGTGCGCTTTTTGAAGGGGTGGGCGGAACCGCGGGCGACCGGCTTGAAGCGCTTGAACGCTGGACCTTCTTCAACCAGCGCGCTCTTGATGACGAGGTTGTCGGAGGCGAGGTTGTGGTTGTTCTCGGCGTTGGCGATGGCGCTCTGCAGCGTCTTGCGCAGCAGGCGGGCGGACTTGCGCGGAATGAAGGCCAGCAGCTCGAGGGCTTCGTTGGCCGGGCGGCCTTGTATCGAGCGCGCCACTTCACGCGCCTTCTTCGGCGAGATCCGCGTAAACTTTGAAAGGGAGGTCACTTCCATGGTGAAGAAATTTTAATTGAGTCGAAATGTTTGCAGGCGCACGAGGTCGCCCGGTTGGATGGATTGCCCGGCGGGGAGATCGAGGATGAGTCCAGCGGTTTTCGCGGTGCCCACATCAGCAATGACGAGGACGGCGATCACCTCGCCGTCACGCCGCACTTCGCAGCGCATCCCCTGCCGAAACCCCTGATCGAATCCGCCCGCCAAAACAACGATGTCGGCCGCATCGGTCGCGCGCACTTCGGCCACGAGGGCTTCTCCCGTGGGGAAGAGGCTCTGGGCCGATGCGCCCGCCGCGAGCACGCTCAGGAGCATGCCGCCTAGGGCCATCAAAGTTGTGCGGGAAAATTCCATCGGGACGGCAACGAAATCAGCGCTTCGTGTGCGGTTGGTGGCCCTTGAACTGACGGGTCGGGGCGAACTCACCGAGGCGGTGGCCGACCATGTTCTCCGTCACGTGAACGGGCATAAAGCCCTTGCCGTTGTGCACCTCGAAATTCAAACCAACGAATTCCGGGGTGATTTGGGAGCGGCGGGACCACGTCTTGATCGGCTTGCGATCATCGGTAGCCTGTGCCTTGTCGACCCGCTTCCAGAGACCGGGATCAACGAAAAAACCTTTTTTGAGCGAACGTGCCATGGGAAATGTTTCTGCGGATGAGCGGGATTACTTCAGTTTCTTACCGTTGCGGCGGACCTGGATGAGCTTGTCCGACTGCTTGTTCTTGTGGCGCGTCGGGAAGCCCTTGGAGAGCTGACCCCAGGGGCTCACGGGGTGGCCACCACCGGAGGTGCGGCCTTCACCCCCACCCATCGGGTGGTCCACCGGGTTCATGGCAACACCGCGAACGCGGGGGCGCTTACCGACCCAACGTTTGCGCCCGGCTTTGCCGAGGGAGCGGTTGTTGTGATTGGAGTTGCCGAGTGTGCCGATGGTGGCGCGGCAGTTGGCGTTGAAAAGGCGGAGTTCCCCGGAAGGCATGCGCACGCTGACCATCCCTTTTTCCATGGAAACCAGCGTCGCCGAGGTGCCGCCGGTGCGGACGAGCGAGGCTTTGGTGTTGGGCCGCAGCTCAATGCAGTGAATGGCAGTGGCCGGAGGAATGACGCTCATGGGCATGCTGTTGCCCGGAGCGAATTCCACCTTGCCGGTTGCGTTGACCACTTTGTCACCCTCTTTGAGGTTGAGAGGAGCGAGGATGTAGCGCTGCTCGCCGTCTTCATATTTCACGAGGGCGAGGTTGGCGGAGCGGTTTGGATCGTATTCAAAGCGCACCACTTCGGCCACGGCGTCGTGACGCTCACGTTTGAAGTCGACGATCCGGATGAGGCGCTTGTGGCCCCCGCCGCGGCGGCGGGAGGTGATGCGGCCGTAAACATTGCGACCACCGGAACGCTTACGGATCTTTGTCAGCTTCTTGACCGGGCGCTCTTTCGAGAGCTGGGGCTGCTGATTGTGCACCGTATAGCGTTGCGAGGGGGTCAAAGGTCTTTTCTGGATAATGGGCATGGGAGGGTCCTCCGGGAAATAACGCGATTAAGCGAAATCGATGGTTTGGCCTTCTTTCAGGCGGATGATGGCCCGCTTGTAACCGGGTTTGCGGCCGAACTTGCCACGCTGGCGGCGGTCGGGCTTCATCTTCGGTTTCACATTGAGGATGTTCACCTTCTGCACGTCCACGCTGAACTGCTTCTCAATCGCCTGCTTCACCGTCACGCGGTTGGCTTCGGGAACGACGTGGAAATAGTATTGGTTGCCGTGCGAGGACGCCTCCGTGGCCTTTTCGGTCACGATTTGGCGGACAATGATTTGCTCGGGATGGATCATGATTAGTTGCCTCCGTTCACGCGCTCGAGAAGCTTTTCGAGGCCCTTTTCGCTGAAAATGATGCGGTCGTAGTCGCTCAGATCGAGGGCATTGACGCCGGAAGCCTCCTGGATGTCGACGCGGGCAATGTTGCGCGCGGCAAGGAGGGTTTGGTCGGCCCAGGAATCATCGACCACGAGCACGCGGCGCGATTCGGTGATTTTGTCGAGCAGGTCGCTGAAGAGGCGGGTCTTGCGCTCGGCGATCTCCCAACGCTCAATGACCTCCACTTCCCCGTCGACCGCGCGGTCAAAGAGAGCGCGCTTGAGCGCGAGGGTGCGCATCTTCTTATTGATGTGCTGGGAAAAATCCTGCGGCTGCGGCCCGTGGGCGACAGAGCCCTTGTAGTGCTGCGGTCCCGCGCGGGTGCCCTGACGGGCGATACCGGAACCCTTTTGGCGGAAGGGCTTCTTGCCCGTGCCGTGCACGGTCGAGCGCGTCTTCGTGCTGCGGGTGCCTTGGCGCCGGTTGGCGAGGTAGGCGAGGATCACTTGCTTGAGCGCCTGGTTCCCCTTCTCGCCCTCAAAGGCGGGAATGGGAAACTCCTTCTCGGAGGAGCTGGCACCATCGACTGTGTAAACTTTCAATTTCATAACCCGGGTTTCCTATGCTTTAGGCGGATTTGCGCTTCTTCACACTGCCGCGGACGATCACGGACGTTCCGTTTGCCCCCGGCACACTGCCCTTCACGAGGATCAGGTTCTTCTCCGGCACAATGCGGACCACCTCGAGGTTTTGCACTGTGCGGCGAACGTCCCCCATGTGACCCGGCATCTTCTTGCCCGGTTGCACGTGACCCGGAAACTGGCGCATACCAATGGAACCGGGACGACGGTGCATCATGTGACCGTGCGAAGCCGGTTGGCCCTGGAAATCGTAGCGCTTCATCACGCCTTGAAACCCCTTGCCCTTGGTGACACCGATGATGTCTACCTTGGCGTCGCCCTCGAAAATGGAGACGGTCAGTTCGTCGCCCGAGTTGTGGCCCGGAGCTTCCTTCGTGCGAACTTCCTTGAGGAGGCGCGTGGGAACCACACCAGCTTTGCCAAAGTGACCCTTGGCCGCCTTCGACGTGCGCTTTTCTTTCTTCGCACCAAATCCGATCTGGTAGGCGTTGTAGCCGTCCGACTCTTGAGTCTTGACCTGCACAACGCTGCACGGACCGGCCTCGATGACCGTGACGGGCACCAACACATTGTCTGCTGTGTAGACCTGTGTCATGCCAAGTTTTTTGCCGATGAGTTGTTTCATGATCCTAGCGGCAGAGCAAAACTCCGCAATTGGAGCTTTCCCTGCATGGGAAGTTAAAAAAAGATTTTGGGAGGGCCGCCAATGTGGAGTTCCGGCGCAGAATGCGCGCAGCTTTCCGAACGACCCCCGGAGGGTTTGGGAGAAAACCGCCGATAGAGAATCAAGCGGACTCCTCTGTCAAGAGGTTAAAAAGAAGAATTGAAAAAATTGGTGGCAGGCGAATCCGCCCGCCGTCCCATCAGACGTTGATGGTGATGTCCACCCCGGCCGGGAGGTTGAGCTTCTTGAGCTCGTCCACCGTTTGCGCGGTGGGGTCGACGATGTCGATAAGGCGCTTGTGCGTGCGCTGCTCGAACTGATCCATCGACTTTTTATCGACGTGCGGGGAGCGATTGAGCGAGACCTTCTCGACCTTCGTCGGGAGGGGCACCGGGCCGGCTACGCGCGCGCCGGAGCGCTTGGCGGTATCGACGATCTCGGTCGCGCTCTGGTCGATGATTCGGTAATCGTAGCCTTGCAGCTTAATACGGATTCGGGGGCCACTCATGGTATAAAGAACGATTGAATTGGGTTTGAAAAAGAATCGACGGGAAGATCAGGTGCGCGCCGGAGCACGGGACTGGGTTTTGACGATCTGCTCGACGAGGTTGTTGGGAACTTGCTCAAAGTGGGAAGGTTCCATCGAGTAAGAGGCGCGGCCCTTCGAAAGGGAACGTACGTCGGTGGAATAACCGAACATCTGCTCGAGGGGCACATTGGCCGTGATGCGGGCCACTTTACCGCGCGTCTCCATGCCTTGGATGACGCCCCGGCGGCGATTGAGGTCGCCCACGACATCGCCCTGGTACTCTTCGGGAGTTTCCACTTCGACCTTCATGACCGGCTCCATGAGGAGCGGCTTGGCCTTTTGCATGGCATCGCGGAAAGCAAAAATACCCGCCATCTTGAAGGCCATTTCGGAAGAGTCTACTTCGTGGAAGGAGCCGAAAATCAGACGGGCCTTGAAATCCACCACCGGGTAACCGGCGATAACGCCGTTGTGGGCCGCCTCGCGGATGCCCTCTTCGGTCGGCTTAATGTATTCCTTGGGAATTACACCGCCCACGATTTCGTTGCTGAACTCGTAGCCTTTGCCCTTTTCGAGGGGCTCAATGATAATTTCGGCGTGACCGTACTGACCACGGCCACCGGATTGGCGCACGAACTTGCCCACGCCCTTGGACTCGGCGGTGATGGTTTCGCGGTAGGCGATCTGGGGCTTACCGGCGGTTGCCTCCACTTTGAACTCGCGGAAAAGACGGTCGCGAATGATCTCCAGGTGGAGCTCACCCATACCGGCAATGATGGTCTGGCCGGTTTCCTCGTCGGTCGAAACAACGAAGGTCGGGTCTTCCTCGGCGAGGCGCTGGAGACCAATGGAGAGGCGCTCCTGGTCGCCCTTCGAGTTCGGCTCCACAGACATGCTGATCACCGGCTCGGGGAAGGTCGGGGGTTCGAGAATGATATCGGTGCCCTTGGTCGCGAGGGTGTCGCCCGTGCGCACTTCCTTTGCCCCGATCAGCGCAACGATGTCGCCCGAATAGGCCACATCGACGTCTTCACGACGATCAGCGTGCATCACCATGAGGCGGCTCACCCGCTCTGTCTTACCCGTGCGCTGGTTGATGAGCGCGGTGCCCTTCGAAAGGGTGCCTTGGTAAACACGGAAGAAAACGAGCTTCCCGACAAACGGGTCCGTCCAGAGTTTGAAGGCCAGACCGGCGAGGGGCTTACTGTCATCGGGACCCACAGCGAGAATCTTCTCCTCATCCTCGATCGAACGACCGCGCTGGGGCGGAATGTCGAGCGGGCTGGGAAGGTAGTTCACCACCGCGTCCAAAACGCGCTGAATACCCTTGTTCTTGAAGGCGGATCCGGGGATGAGGCCGGTGAACTTGAGGGAAAGAGTGGCCTTGCGAATGGCCACGCGGAGCTCATCCTCGGAAAACTCCTCGCCCTCCAAATACTTGCCCATGAGGTCGTCGTCGAAATTGGCCACCGCCTCAACGAGTTGTTCGCGGTAGGCTTCGGCGTCGTCCTTCATGTCATCGGGGATTTCCCCAATGCTGAAGGTCGCCCCGGTGACATCGGACATGTCGTAAAACACGGCTTTCATCGTCACGAGATCAATGAGACCCTGGAACTTGTCCTCGGAACCGATGGGCAGATAAAGCGGGTGAGCGTTTGCACCGAGCTTATCATTCACGGACTGGGCGGCGGCGTAGAAATCCGCGCCGGTGCGGTCCATCTTGTTGATGAAGCAAATGCGCGGCACGCCATACTTGGTCATTTGCCGCCAAACCGTCTCGGACTGCGGTTGCACACCTGCCACCGCACAGAACACCGCCACAGCACCATCGAGCACCTTCAAAGAGCGCTCCACCTCGGCCGTGAAGTCCACGTGACCGGGGGTGTCAATGATGTTCACGCGGTGGGGGATGCCTGCGAAGGGACCCACCTTGGTCGTCCATCCAGCGCTGATGGCGGCAGCCGTGATCGTGATACCGCGCTCGCGCTCCTGCTCCATCCAGTCCGTCGTCGCGGCACCATCGTGCACTTCCCCGATCTTGTGAATCTTGCCGGAGTAGAAGAGAATGCGCTCGGTGGTGGTTGTTTTGCCCGCGTCAATGTGCGCGGCAATACCGATGTTGCGTTGAAACTCGAGAGGGAACTCGCGCCCCTTCGCGTTCATAGGGGACAGGTTCTTGGTATCGACGATAGCCATACAGAAAAAGATCGAAAAATGTTGGGAGAGGCTTGACCGGCGAATTACCAGCGAAGGTGCGCAAAGGCGCGGTTGGCTTGAGCCATGCGGTGGGTGTCGTCCTTCTTCTTCACCACCGAGCCGGTGTTGTTGTAGGCATCGATAATTTCATCACCCAGGTTTTTGCTCATCGACCCGCGGCGCGCACGGGCGGCGTTGATGAGCCAACGGAAGGCCAGGCTCTGCTGGCGCTCAAAGGAGATTTCCACCGGAACCTGATAGGTCGCCCCACCAACACGGCGGCTTTTCACCTCCAGCTTCGGGCGAACGTTTTCGAGAGCACCCAAAAGCAGATCCACCGGATCGCCCTTCTCCAGCTTCTCGCTGGCACGCTCGAAGGCTCCGTAAACGATCTTCTGCGCGACGGATTTCTTTCCATCGAGCATGACGACATTGACCAAATGGCTGACCAATGTGCTGTTGTGGCGCGGGTCAGGCGTATATTCGCGTTTTTCGGCTCGGCGACGGCGGGACATGGCTGGTTTTCTCTTCTGTTAAAAATTCTGCTTATTTCTTCGCTTTGGGGCGCTTCACTCCATACTTTGAGCGGCTGCGGCGGCGCTTGTCCACGCCAGTGCAGTCAAGCGTGCCACGGACAATGTGGTAACGCACGCCGGGAAGGTCTTTCACACGACCACCGCGCACGAGGACAACGCTGTGCTCCTGAAGGCTGTGCCCTTCGTCGGGAATGTAAGCGATGACTTCATAACCACTGGTCAGGCGCACCTTGGCCACCTTGCGGATGGCGGAGTTTGGCTTTTTCGGGGTACGCGTCATCACTTGGGTGCAGACGCCGCGGCGAAACGGGTTCGCCTTGAGGGCCGGGGATTTGCTCTTCCCCGATTTCAGCACCCGGGGGGTGCGAACGAGCTGATTAATGGTGGGCATGGTTCTAGCGCGGAAATAAAGAAAAACGGCCAAAGTAGACCTCTCGTTTCCCGATGCAAGAGGTTTTTTCGAAATATCGACGGGGCGGGAATCCCCGCCGCCAAACGGATGTTCAGCGGGATGAAAGACTGGGTTTTGAACAAGAGACGACCCCTGCGGGCCTCATCATCACACTTTCAGCTCTTCTCCGTCCGGCCATTATGGAACGGAGAAACGCCTGCGGCGTGATCACGCATCAAAGAGCTTTCTGCACCTTGCCGGCTTTCAGGGCCTTGGCGCTCACCCACACACGCTTAACCTGTCCGGAGGGCAGGACCACGCGGACCCGCTGGAGATTCGGGCGAAAATCGCGACGGGTGACTTTGGCAACGTGGGTACCAATACCACCGCTTTTCTTCGTGAGACCACGACGGTGAATGATGTTCCCTTTTGTCCGGGTCTTGCCGGTGATGATGCAGGTGCGGGCCATGGGTGCTTCTTTCTGAATTTGTGAAAACCGCTCAAAGAAGACCTCCGGACCTTCCCGCGCAAGGAAAAACATACCGCCGTCCGGAAATTTTTCGGGGGAGCCGATGAACGGCCCTTCCCCTGCCCTTTACCTCAACCCGCACGTGTGCTCGCGGCAAAGAGATCCTCGCCCTCAAAAACACCCGCCAGGGCAGGCTCCCTGGACCGCTTGCTCTCTTCACCGCGCCGTTTGCCGCCCCACTCGGCCACGAATGCTTTTGTCCCGATCACCGCCCCCTGGGTCATGTAGCGCAAGCGGGAACGCAGCCTTTGTGCGGTGCTTAAATGGCCGCCCTCCGCTTTCACCGCCGCCGCTTCCTCCGGTGCGAGTGTGCGACCCTTGCGCGGATCCGCGCCGGCAATATACAAATACCGGCGGTAGCCCGCCGCCGTGACCTCCGGCGAGTCCCCCCGGTTCTCCGCAATGCGCCACCAGAGCCCAAAGCTCTTCAATCGTCCCGAACCGACCGCCTCCCCATATCCGCTGAACCGGTAGTCTTTCGGGTCGTCCACGATCCCCGCCCGCACCGGGTTCAGGTCAATATACGCTGCCACTGTCCGCACCGCCACCCGCGTGTTCTCCACCAGCACGCTCCGAAAGCGCCCTTCCCAGAGCGTGCCCACGCGGTCATACTTGCGGTTAAACAAAATCGAATACCGCTGCTTGAGGATCTTCATGAACATCGGCAGCGACGCCATCCGCGCCATCAGCAAACCCCGCATGGCTGCCCGCACCTCGCCCCCGGCCCTCAGTGCGGCCTCAATCCGCGCCATCGACAGCGGCTGTCCCTTCCGCTCCTTCCCGTAGAGCAGCCGCGCCCGCTCCAGGAGGGCTTCGTCGCTCAACTCCCCCGGCGTCCCCGGAACTTCGAGGAGCAGGTGAAAGTGGTTATCGAGCAGCGCATACGTGATCACCTCCACACCGCAAAACCCCGCCACCCGCGTCAGCAGCCCCCGAAAGGCCTCCTTCTCCACGTCCGTGAAGAGGAACTCGCGACCGCACACCCGGCTCACCACATGGAAAACCGCATCAACCCCCTTGCGCCCGGCCCGGGGCATTCGGCGACTCTTCGCTGGAATCAAATTCTTCATCGCACCCCATTCCACACGATTCCTCGCAAATTCCAAGTTTTAAATTGCCGGTAGCCATATTTCTTCGTTTGACAGTTTTGCCTCCGGATCAGACGGTGAGCAGCCTGTTGCCTGAGATGCCGAACAAAAAGACCCTCCACATCGAAGAGCCCACGTGGGTGGATAGCCTCTACGACCGCCTTGCCGAGGATGACGAGGGACGGGTCTGCACCGCGATCAGCGAGAGAGCCTGCCGGGCGACGCCGGGAAACTTTTTCCTCACGCTGGCGGCCAACACCCTCACATCCGTCGGCGACCGCATTGCCAGCGCAAAGACCACACTGCCCTGGATTCTGGGCCAGGTGGGGGCACCGGGGTGGATGGTGGGCATGCTTGTGCCCATTCGCGAATCCGGTTCGATGCTGCCGCAGCTCATGATCGGCGCGCTCATTCGCCGCCGGGCCGTGCGCAAATGGGTTTGGGTGGGGGGCAGCCTGGTGCAGGGGATGTCGCTTCTGCTCATGGGTTTGGTGGCGATGAAAACGGAGGGCCTTCCGTCCGGTCTGGCCATCATCGGCCTGCTCGTCTTTTTCAGTCTGGCGCGGGGGGCTTGCTCGGTGGCGTATAAGGATGTTTTGGGCAAGACGATTCCCAAAACCCGGCGCGGCCGCCTATCGGGCTGGATTGCTGCCGCGGGCGGCCTCGGAGCCCTCATCGTGGGACTCGGTCTGGGGCAACTTTCCGACTCCGCCCCACTCTCGCTCTACGCCGGGTTGCTCGCCCTGGCCGCCCTCCTTTGGCTCTTCGCCGCGGCTATCTACAGCCGTATTCTTGAGTTTCCCGGAGAAACCGGCGGCGGCGCGAACGGCTTCCGCGAGGGCCTTGATAAACTCTCTCTTCTGCGGGAAGACCGGCCCTTCCGGCTCTTTGTGATCGGGCGCACCCTCGCCATGGGTTCGGGTTTGGCCGCCCCGTTTTACGTCACGCTCGCGCGCAGGGACCTCGGTCATGCGGCGGCGCTGCTTGGAATTTTTATTGTCGCGGAAGGCCTCGCGGGGCTCATCAGCGCTCCGGTTTGGGGCCGGTGGGCGGATCGTTCCAGCCGTCTGGTCTTTGCCGCCGCCTGCGCGCTTTCGGCCGTGGGATCTGTGGCGGTCGCGGTTTGGGCATGGGCCGATCTATCCGTGGAAGCCGGGCGTGTCTTTTATCCCGCCGCCTTTTTTCTCCTGGGACTCGCCCACGCGGGGGTGCGCCTTGGCCGGAAGACCTATCTGGTGGATATGGCGGAGGGCAATCAGCGCACCGATTATGTCGCTGTAAGCAACACGGTGATCGGGGCGCTGCTTCTCGCCGTTGGCGTCATGGGTGCCCTGACAGCGGTTCTCTCCGTGGAGGCCGCCCTGGTGTTGCTGGCTCTGGCCGGATTCAGCGGTGCGGCTCTCAGCTTGAGGTGGGAGGAAGTATCCGCAAAAAGATGAGGAGCGCCCACCCTGCTCCACCAGCTCATGCAAGCGCACCCGGCGCACGATCAACCGGACGGGATTCAAAGAGCTCATCAAAAGGCGCGTCGGCCAACGTCTTCGATACGCCGTGCCCAACCTGCTCGTGAAAGTAGGCAATGAGCGGATCAAGCCCTTCGATTGCCTCAATCCCAGTTGAATTCCCGAAGTTCTCAAAGAGATGGTGATAGCCGGCGAGCGTCATGCGCTTCAGCGGAATCGCCGGACGGTAGCAGATCTCGTCAGATTGATCGGCCTGAACCACCGGCGTGGGCGCAACCCACCCGCTTTCCAGCAAGAGACTGAGCGATTCATTGAGCACGTTACCGGGGACCCGCAGCCGCGAACTCAAATCGCCAAAGGACGGCGGCGGGCGGCATTCCGCAAAATCCCGGCAAACGCAGAGCAAAACCCCGAGGGTTAGCGTCTCCTGGGCACGAACGCTCACACTCTCCCAGGCCTCGCGATGGGAGAGATAGTCCACGTTTTGAATCGCATAACTGATCTGCCCACCCAGCAGGACAAAGACCCAGAAGAAAAACAGCCCGATCATGAGAACGGGGATAATCCCCACCGAACCGTAGAGGCTCTGGAACCGGATCACCTGCCCCACATAGAGGATCGACAAGTAGTTATTGAGAAAGAGGAGCGCTGCGACGACGACCGCCCCGATAAGCGCCGGTTTCACCTTCACGACAGCATTCGGGAAATACATGTAGAAAGCCGTCAGGAGCAGGGTGATCATGCCGAATCCAAGAAGCGGCGAGATAAGGATAAATAGCCCCGTGAGCGTATCGCCGAAAAACGGCACAATCTCAAAAAAACCGGCAATGGCAGAAGCCGAGAGCAAGGCAGCCGAGCCGATGCCCAGCACCGCGCCCAAGCTGATAAACGTCCAGTAGGACACGATGCGGTTCCCCCACGCCCGACCGGTACGCACGCCCCAGATCTCGTTGAGCGTGGTTTCGATCCCCGTGAGCAACTGGATGCCGATGAAAATGAGGACGAAGACCCCGATCAGGCCGAAGAAACCCGATCCCGCCGTGTTCACCTGTGCAATAGCGGCCTCCGCACCTTTCACGATTTGCGCAATAAGGTCGTCGAGCGCGGAACGGAACTGCTCATCGCCCTCCGTCATTCCTCCGCGCGCAACCGCAGCCGCGCCACTCTGTTGCTCGATCTGGATGTATTCCGCAATCGAGGGCGCCATGAAGACCAGCAACCGCTTGATCTCCGTCTCCGCATCGGAACTGAGAAAAGAGCCCGATACGATGACAATCGTGGCCACCAGCGGACCCAAGCCAATGAGGCTCGAAAAACTCAGCGCCGAGGCGCGGGTAAGGAGGCGCTGACCCGAGATGCCATCGATGGTGATCGCCAGAATCCGCATCCACCGGAACCAAACGGACCTCCGGGACCCTTCCTCCAAAGTCGCCTGATCCCAAATATCCTCCCTCCAAAACCGCTTCACCCGCCGGGCCACGGCACGCACCCGTCGCTGGAAAGGATCCATCACTTTCGGGCGGCGTTTGGAAGGCGTTTCGGTCATAAGAAGGGCGTTTCTATGCTCCAAACAGACAGAGCGGGGCCGATTTGGCAACGCAAACACCTGTGACCGGAAAAGCCTCAGCGATTCCGATTCGGTAGCTCTGCTGTAAACACGGTAGAATTACTTGACACACCGCAGCAACACGGTGGGCGAATGAACGCGTAAGGCACAAACACCTGCGGGGCAGCAGGAGGCGACCTGCCATTGCACCCTTAGGCGCGGGAAGCGGTGCGAACGGCTTCGCTGATCGCGCCATCGAAGGAGCCGTTGCTGAAGAAGCAGTAGAGGGTGGGCCCTGAGGAGGCACCGATCTCCCCGCGAACGGCCTCGATGAGGGCGGCGTTCGTGCCGTGGGCTGTGGCTCCCTCGCCGATGCGGGAAGCCATCCGGGCGAGGTTGATGCGGTCGTCATCCGCGTATCGCTCGGCCCGGAACACCTCGCCCAGATGCACCCGATCCGCCGTGCCGAGGGCATCGGCGAAGGCGTCTTCGTGGAAACGGCGACAGGCTGTGTTGGAGCGCGCCTCAAAGCAGGCCGCCAGGCGTCGTCCGGGGAAGCGGGCGCGGAGACTGCGAAGCGTGCCCGCTATAGCTGTGGGGTGATGGCCGAAATCAGAGATGACAGCGAGCTGGCCGTCATCAAAAAGCACTTCCTGCCGTCGCCGAACACCACCAAATTGGCTCAGGCTCTGCAGCGGAAAGGCCGTCGGATCACCCGTAGGATCGGCAACCAGGGCGGCCCCCAAAGCGGCCATCGCGGCGTTGCGTGCATTGAATACCCCCCACTGCGACCACTCCACATGGGCCCATACGCGATCCTGCCAGAGAAGGGTGAAACGGGATCCCTCCGCATTCTCGTGAAAGTCCGCGATGCGAAGGTCGTTGTGCTCCCCCACCCCCACCCGCCAAACAGACGTCCAGGCGATCTTAAGCAACGGTGCCAGCTGGGGATCGTCACCATTGGCCACAATCGCTCCGCTCCCGGGGACAATCCGGGTGACATGTTGAAACGTCCGCTGGATATCCGCCACATCCCGGAAAATATCGGCGTGATCAAACTCCAGATTGTTCAACAAAAGGATGTTGGGCGCATAGTGGATGAATTTGCTGCGTTTGTCGAAAAAGGCGCTGTCGTATTCATCGCCCTCAATGACAAAAGGACCACCGGCCACCCCACCGGCCACCCCACCGGTGCGCCCGGCGGGCACCCCGCCGATGAAAAAGCCCGGCTCCATAGCAGCCCTCTCCAGCAAATGCGCGCAGAGCGTGGAGGTTGTCGTTTTACCATGCGTACCGCACACCACCAGATTCCGGCGCTCCCGCAAAAGGAATTCATGCAAAAGCGCGGGCAAGGAAGTCATGCGCACCTGCCGGTTTTCCAACAGCCACTCCACCTCGGGATTACCCCGCGTATTCACATTGCCCACCACCACCAGATCCGGCGCAAGCTTAGCCAACCGCTCGGCGTTATAACCCTCCAGAGGCTCAATCCCGGCCGCTGCCAGCGCATCGCTCATTGGCGGATAAAGAGCCTGATCGGCCCCCAGCACCTCGTGCCCCAACTGCCGCATAAGCATGGCCGCATTCCCCATACCCGTTCCACCGATACTCATGAAATACATCCGCATTCCTCAAATCGAACCAAACCCACCTCTCCAGGCAAGCCCTCGCAACCCAAAGTTTGCTAACCGGTAAATTTTATTGACATGGTGAAGGCGGAAAACGCGAAAGGATCATGTCGAGATACACGGAAGGCGCGGAAGGCTCGCTTTTGCGGGAGGGGGTGGTTGGGTGTGGTGTGATCATGCCGAATCCGCCCCCCTGTCCTTTTGAGAAACGGTATCCTTCGGAGCTGTTCCGGGATGACCGCTACTTTATGCAGCTGGCCTTGAATGAAGCCATTGAGGCGTGGAATGCAGACGAAGTTCCCATCGGGGCGGTGGTGGCGTATGGAGGGCAGGTGGTGGCACGGGCGCACAACCGTGTGGAGGCCCTGAAAGATCCAACGGCCCACGCGGAAATCCTCGCCATAACGCAGACGAGCAACCTGCTGGGTGATTGGCGCCTAAACGAGGCCACGCTCTACGTGACCAAGGAACCCTGCCCGATGTGCGCGGGGGCCGCCATCATGGCGCGCCTGAGCCGCGTGGTGTATGCCATACGCGATCCGAAGATGGGGTGCCTCGGCGGAGCCGCCAGCGTGCAGCGGCTGCCGCGGCTGAATCACCGAGTCGAAGTGACGCCGGGTGTGATGGAGCCTGAGTGCCTCGATTTGCTCCAAGCATACTTCGCAATAAAGCGCCGCGAGAGTTGACCCGCCGGAGGTCCCGCTTTTTCTTAGAGATCTTGCGTCTCTTCTTAAGAACGTTTCACTCATAAAGACACGATTATGGCCTATACATTACCAGAACTGGACTATGCCTACAGCGCCCTCGAGCCGCACATTGACGCGCGCACGATGGAGATCCACCACACGAAGCACCACAACACCTACGTGACGAAGCTGAACGACGCCCTCTCCGGAGCGGGCGTCTCCGCACCGGTGGATATCAATGCGCTCATCACGAAACTCGCCGATCTGCCCGAAGGCATTCGCGGGGCGGTGCGCAACAACGGTGGCGGCCACGCCAACCACAGCCTCTTTTGGAAGGTGATCGGTCCGAACGCCGGCGGCACACCTTCCGGTGCTCTCGCAGCAGCCATTGACCGAGATCTCGGGGGCTTCGACAAGTTCAAGGAAGCCTTCACCAACGCCGCCATCACCCGTTTCGGAAGCGGTTGGGCCTGGCTCTGCTCGAACAGTGAGGGCAAGCTCTGTGTCTGCTCAACCGCCAATCAGGACAATCCGCTCATGGGCGAAGCCTTCGGCGGATGCGGGTGCAACCCCCTCCTTGGTCTTGACGTGTGGGAGCACGCCTACTACCTAAATTATCAAAATCGTCGTCCCGACTACATCACCGCTTTTTGGAATGTAGTGAACTGGGATGCGGTCGGCGCGGCTTACGCCAAGGCGGCCTCCTGATTGAAGCTCATTTTTCTCCCCCCCCCCATAGCCCCTGTGGACGGTCCTCCCCCGTCGCAGGGGCTTCTTGTTTTCCACTTCTGATCGGCCTCAAGGCGATTATCTTGGAACTGCGCTCAAAGAGAGGGCGCGTTAAAGTCCGCTCATGCGCGCCGCCGCCGTGCGGTTGTCTACTCCGAGTTTACGGAAAATATGCTTCAGGTGCGTCTTCACGCTGGTCACCTTGCAGGCGAGAATGAGGGCAATTTCCTCGTTTGTTTTGCCTTCGCGCACCCAGTGCAGGACCTCTCGCTCGCGCGGGGTGAGTCTTGGCACCCGCCCACCGCCCTGCGGCCGCACGGACATAAGGAGGACGTAACCGGGAGCAAAGTGACGACGGGTCAAACGCAGTTCCAGACAGGAGTTGGGCCCGGACACCACGAGCGGCCGCACCGCCGTCGGCAGGACGCCCCGATCAAAAAGACCCCGCGCAAACACCAGCCAGTCCCTCACTGCTTCCGGCGTTTCCACGGAGGCTCGTCCCTCTTTCGGAAAGAAGGCCCGCCAGCATCCCTCAACCGCCTTGGGTATCTCCAAAGGCCGACCTGTCTCATCCAAAAGAATGTGTCGGCTCTGCTCCGAAACCGGTCCCGCGTCCGTCAGCCCAACCGCCTCCACCATGCGCGCATTGGCCAGCGCCTGCTCGAAGTGCGGAATTAAAAAAGCCATGACATTCTCATCGCGCCGCCCGAACCCCCGACGGTCGCGGAAGATCCCGATGGAAGTCAGCCGCGCTGTGCGATTGCCGAACTCCACGGAGATATGATCGCGCACGCCTTCGAGACCCAGGGCTTCCTTGTAGAGCCGCGTGTTCTCCCAACGCCGCGCACTGGCATGCTCCGAGAGCACCCGCACGGCTTGCCCGCCCGTGCGAATTGGTTCCCAGAGCGGATGCTGCCCCGCACATTGATTCACCACAGTAATGAAATCCGGAGTCTCAAATACATGGCGCACGACACAACCGGTGACGAGCGTTCGCTCCATGTCGTGCTCGCCCACAAACACGTTCTCCCCCGGAACAAAATCCGCCAGTCCCCGACAAATCGTCGCATACAAGCCGTCCACATCGCGCAAAACATACAGTTCGCGGAGGAACTCCCCCATGCGCGCCAAAGCCTTTCCATCGAAGGTGCTGTCCATTGGGAAAAAACGATTCTTCCCTCGTCCCCGCACCCAAGGCAAGTGCATTTCCCAATCTGTTGACAGTCTTTCACGGGCTGGCTGGAGCCGACCGGGGCGGCTTGGCTGTCCAAATTGCGGAACTCCCCGCGCGGGCAAGCCGCCGATGCAGCCCCTCGCTCTTGACCACTCCTTGCAGCGCAAGCCCTGCACATAAATTTGACGCCGCCTGAAGGAGGTGGGAGGGTTTCTTCAATGGCCTTTCATCCGGTGACGCTTTCCGCCCATTTATGACCAGAACCGCCCGCCCCTCCCGCCAAAAAGAATCGGCCATCCTTCCGGTGGCGCTTTTGCTCGGCAGCTTCTTTGTTATCGGACTGCTCTACCAATTTTGGATACGGCCCGAGGCAGCCGCCACGCAAGCGCGCAACGCGGCGGCTTCGGTGGAAGGTGCTTTGGTCGCGGAAACCAACCTTGCCACGATCCTGGTCGACGCCGAGCAGCAGGTCTGCCTCAGCCTCTTCCTCTGGGCGGGGCTGCTCATGATGAGCAAGTTCCGGGAGATCTCGCGCGAACGGATTCAGCCGGATTGGCCCTTTGAAGATCTTGAAGAAGGCGAGCGCATTCTTCCCGACACCGCGCTCGATCTCGCCAAGGCCAGCGCGCGGGCCGTCGCCGCCATTCCCGGCGCGGCCCCCACCCTCATGGCCCGGGCAGTGCAGCGTTGCCTGCACCGGTTTCACGCCACCGCTTCGGTGCAGGAGACAAGCCAGGCCGTCCAGGAGTTGGCCGACTCCGAGAGCAACCGCCTCGATTCCGAGATGGCCGTGATCCGCTACACCGCCTGGGCGATTCCGTCTATCGGCTTTATCGGCACGGTGCGCGGCATTGGGCAGGCCCTCGCCCGGGCGGACGAGGCCATTCAAGGGGATGTCTCCGGGGTCACCGCCGCGCTGGGCACGGCCTTTAACTCCACCTTTGTCGCCCTCGTCCTGAGCATATTCCTGATGCTGGGGGTTTACACACTGCAGCGGCGGCAGGAGGCCCACGTCCTTGCAGTGGAGAATTTTTGCCGCGATCACTTGATCGAAAAGATGAAGTCGGTCTGATCCATCACCCCGACCGGGCGATTGACCCCAGCGAAATTTTTGCGGCAAATTTGATTCATCGCTTGCCGGAGGATCGCTTTTCCCTAATGATACAGGAATGATGATCGATTCATGGATGATAGCCGTCCTCCGACCGGAGGAATTGATCACTATCATCTTTTGCATCGTCACGCTCTCCATCATCGTGCTCTTCCTTGTGCTCTCCCGCCGCGAGCGCCCGATGGACACCGAAACACCGGTGGATCTGCCCGTCCTCCCGCCGGTGAATCCGCTCAATCGGCGGCAGATGGACATTCTGCAGATTTACGACGACGCCATACCGGTGGCACCGCCCCCGCACCTTTCGGAGCAACCGGCCGTGCGCAACCAGACGTTTGTGCGGCGCACGGCCAAGGTGCGCGACCGCCGCTCCGGCAATGTCTTTCTCACGCGGGTGGTCCTGCCCGAAGACAGCTCCCATTGAGGAGCCCTCCCGTAGCGGAGACCACCCCCCTACAAAAACCTCCCTCCCACAGAAAGGAGTCCGCTCATGAGCGACCATGTATACAAAAAAATCGAAATCGTCGGTTCTTCCCAGACTTCCATTGAAGACGCCATTCACAACGCCGTTAACCGCGCGGGCAAATCGGTGAAGAACATGCGCTGGTTTGAGGTGGACGAAATCCGCGGTCACATCGACGACCAAAAGGTGGCCCATTTCCAGGTGGGTTTGAAAATCGGCTTCACGGTTGAAGACCGCTGATCACGCAGACGGCGCGGGGGCCTCAACGCCTTCGCGCCGGAAACGGCGACGGGCTCGGCGCCTCCTCCTTGTTTTTGGGGGCTCGGCGCTGGTTTTGGCGCTTTTCCTCGCGGCCCATCCCTGGTGGCTGGTGCCGCTTGCGCGCCATCTTCTGGAGCGGGAGGGTGTGACCGTTCAAAGTATCCGCTCCCATGGCTTTTCCGCTCTCGAACTGACGGGGATTTCCGCAGACATCGATGGCACGGAGTTGCGGGCGGATCGGGCCGTGGTGGCCCTGCCTGTAGCTTGGCTGATGGCCCTTTGGCGGGATGTCGCCATTCTCGACCGCGCACCTCTGGAGGGCAACCTTGTGACGGTCGACGGCTGGAGCGCCACGCTCCCGACCGAGCCAGCCGCCACCACCGGGCGAGATGCGCCCCCGCCACCCGCCGCGCTCTTTGGCGAGGTGCTCGAAATCTCCGATGTGGTCTCGCGCTATTTACCAAGAGCCCGCGTGGGCGCGGGTGAATTCCGGGCGGAGGCGCTGGTTGTCGCCATCGAGGAATTGTCCTGGCGGGCGGGTCATCTGGAACTCGCCGCCTCTTTTCCCGAAATCGCCCGTTTAGATCGCCTCCATGCCGTCGTCGAGCGCTCGGGAGAAGGTTTCGCGCTCCGTGGAGAGGTATGGCCCACCGAGGGTGGAACGGTGAGCTTTTCCGGACTGGCCGAACTCCTGCGCGACGCCGTGCACTTCTCCGGCGAAACCGACTGGGGAGCCTGGCAGGCTGGTGGAACCGCCGTTTGGGCCGGTGCCGATTGGATACCCGGGCGGGCCGAGGGGCACTTCTCCGGGGGCGAATTGCCCACACCCATTGCCGCGCTCCTTCCCCCTGCCGTGGTCGAGCGCGCCACCGGCACCTTTTCCTGGGATGAGGGCCAGTGGTCCGCCCGCTCCACCGGATCGGGCGAATGGCGGGAAACGGATTCCGAAGAAACCCTCGCCTGGACATTTGATCTCGCCGCCAGTGGAGATACCGAACGGGCGCGCTTCGCCGAGTTGCACGTCGATCTTCCCTTCCTGCGCATGCGCTTGAGTGAACCGGTGGAGGTTTCCTGGCCCGCATGGGAACTTTCGGACGCCACCACCTGGACAATTGAAGCCGATCTTTCCCGCCTCCCGCAACACCCCCTCGATGGAGCCTTCCGCGGGCAGGCGCGCTTCGCTCCGCGCGACTGGGAAGCCCCCGCCGCCGGAATGGAGTGGGAAATCGAGGGAGCCCTCCTTGCCCGCATCGCGGACACGGACTGGGAACCGGTTTTATCCGCCGCCGGCACCCTCGATCAGGAGCGCGCCACGATTGCCCGGCTGAACCTCGCTCTGCCCGGTGGTTCGGCGCTCTCCGCCAGCGGAACCTACGTTTTTTCCGAAAATGCCCTCACAGGCGGCAGGGCGGAGGGCACCCTCGTCGTGAGCGAGTTGGCTCCCCTTCTGCCCGACATCGAATGGCCCTTCGCGCGCCTCACCGCACGGATTGAGGCCGATGGCCCGCTGAGCGGACTCCGCCACGGTGGGGTCGTCGAAGCAAGCGATGTGCGCGTGGAGCCGTTTCTCCCGGTCGATGCCATGGTTGAGTGGACCGGCGAGGGCCTGCAACAGCTCGATGGTTCGCTGCGGCTGCATCGCGAAAACGCCGTCGCCCGCACCGAGGTGAGCATCGCCCGGATGGCCGAAACTTCCTGGCAAATCGAAGCCAAGGCTCTCACCGTCGGTGAACAAAGCGCGGACGAGGCGGCCAAGCGGCATATCCGGCTTGCCGCCCCCATGAACCTGACCCTCGACCTCGCCGATGGCCCGCCCGCAATCACGTGGAGCGCCTTTCGCCTCGAATCCGGGGACGGCTTTATCGATGCCGGGGACGGTCGATTCGGACCGGATGCGATTGAGATTGGGCAAACCCGCGCCGAAGGTTTCGATATCGCCTGGGTGGCCGCGTGGCTGGATGAAATCAACGTCCCCGACCTCTTCGTCGAATCGCTGCTCCTGGCCGCCCGGACAGACCCGGATGGCCGCGTAACCGGATCGGTGAGTGCCCGTGTCTCTCTGGCAACGGCGGATTACGGAGTGGAAGTGGATATCGAAGCCCTCCCCGAATCCCTCCGGATCGAAACCCTGCGCGCCCTCCGCGCCGAGGGCGAACTCTTCCGCCTCAGCGGCCACCTTCCCGTATCCGCCCGGCGCGACACGGACGGTCGATTCGTCCCCGATCTCGCCTACCGGGCCCCCCTTTCCGTGGAAGCGGAGGTCGATGGAGAAAGCGTTCTCAGTGATTGGATCGGCGAACTGGCGGGAATTCATCTCGACCGGGGCACGGCGCGGTTCGCCCTCAGCGGAACCCTTTCCGCACCCAAGGGCGAGATTCGGCTGAGCGCCCATCAGATGCGCTATCAGGCCGAGGGCTTTGAGGAAGTCACCTTCCTCGAACCTGCGCTCCATCTCCTCCTCGATGATGCGCAGATGGAGATTGTCCGGGCGGATTTTTCCCTGCCGGGCATGACCGGTCGCGCAGACTTGAGCGGGCACCTCAGCGGGCTCGATTGGGAGACGATTCTCCGGGGAGACTTCGATGCGGCCATCCAGCCGCTCAGGGGCCGCATCGCGTTGCGCGCCTTTCCGCTCGCGGCGGTTGCCGGATTTTTGCCGGAAGTCCTCGAACCCCGCGGGAGTCTGCAGGGTGCCGTCTATCTCGCTCCGGGCCGTGAACTTACCGGCGAAGTTGATCTTCGCGGAGCCGCCCTCCGCCCTTTCGAAGACGGCTCCACTCTGCGCGAGATCTACGCCCGCCTCACCTTCGCCGGAACCGAAGTCACTTTCCCCGATATGCGCGCACAATGGAACGGTCGCCCCGCGCAACTCGAAGGAAGGGCCGATCTGGCAACTTGGCCCGACCCGACCTTTACCATTCGCGCACAAGGCGAAAATCTCGATCTTGTGCGCCGCGAAGACCTGCTCCTGAGAGCCGATATCGATCTCCGCCTGGAGCGGCCGCGCGCGGATCAACCACCCCTCATTCGGGGTGAAGTGGGCCTGCGCAACAGCCTCTTCCTTCAGGACTTTCGCGACCTCATCCGTCCAGGTGCCGTCGGCGTGGAAACCCGCCCGCCCTATTTCCGCGTGGAAGATGAGTTCTTCCGCGATTGGCGACTCGATGTCCGTGTAAGCGGCCGCGAGTTCCTCCGCTTGCAATCCACGCTCATGCGCGGACGCGTCAGCGCCGACTTCCGGCTCAGCGGCGACCTCGGTAATCCCCTGGCCATCGGCCAAGTGCGGGTGACCGACGGTGCCCTCCTCTTCCCCTTTGGCCGCATTCGCCTCGGGCGGGCCGAAGCGGCTGTCACCCTTGAGCAACCCAACTCCTTGCAGCTCTCCGCCACCGGGACCGGACAAGTCTTCGGCTACAGCCTCTCCCTCTTCCTCGGAGGCACCGCCGAGCGACCCCAGTTGGAGCTCACCTCCGTCCCTTCGCTCGGGCAGGAAGCCATTCTGCTCATGCTGGCCACCGGAGCCCTCCCGGAAACCGAAGAAACCGATATCGGCGCGCGAGGCGGACGCTTCGCCCTCTATCTGGGCCAGGACTTCTTTTCCCTCCTCTTCGGCGGCGGTGCGGCGGAAAACATCCGCATCCGCAGCGGCGATTCCTTCTCCGGCGGCGGCCAGGCTACCGCCATCGAATACATCATCAGCGACCGCTGGTCGGTCATCGGTGAATACAACGAGTTTGAAGACTACAACATGGATCTCCGCTGGCGGGTCTTCCGTCGCTGATCAGCGGGCACTTGCACTGAAGAGAGCCTCCCCGCCCAACCCATCCGCCGCCTTCGGCGGGCGCTTTCCCGAAGATTCCCCCGCCCGATCCCCCATCCAGCGCTCCACAAACGCCTTCGAACCGATAATCGCCCCCTGCGTCATGTAGCGAAGCCGACACCGGAGCAATTGGCCCGCGCTCAACGCCCCACCCTGCGCCTTCACCGCCGCCACATCCTCCGCCTTCAAAGACCGTCCCTTGCGCGGATCGGAGGCCGTTACATACAAATACGTCCGATAGCGGGCCGCAATCACCTCCGGCGACTCCCCCCGGCTTTCCCCGATCCGCTGCCAAAGCGCATAGCCCCTCAACTTGCCCGACCCCACGGCCTCCCCATATCCGCAGAAACGGTAGTCTTTCGGGTCATCTACCAACCCTGCGCGCACCGCGTTCAGATCGATATACGCCGCCACCGCCCGCACCGCCACCCGCGAGTTTTCCACCAGCACGCTCCGGAAACGCCCCTCCCACAGCGTCCCCACGCGGTCGTATTTCCGGTTAAACTGAATCGAATACCGCTGCTTCAGAATCTTCATGAACATCGGCAGTGAAGCCATCCGCCCCATCAACAGGCCCCGCATGGCCTCACGAACCTCCCCGCCCGCACGCAACGCAGCCTCGATTCGCACCATCCAGAGCGGCTGCCCCTTGCGCTCCTTGCCATAAAGCAGCCGCGCCCGCTCCAGGAGCGCTTCATCGCTCAGTTCGCCCGCCTTCCCCGGCACCTCCACCAGCACATGGAAGTGGTTATCGAGCAACGCATACGTGATCACCTCCACCCCGCAAAACCCCGCCACCCGCCTCAACAGGTCCCGGAACGCCTCCTTCTCCCCATCCCTGAGCAGGAACTCCCGCCCGCACACCCGGCTCACCACATGGTGCACCGCATCCACCCCACCCCGCACCCCCGCCCGCGGCATTCGCCGACTCTTCTTCGGAATCAGATACTTCATATCCTCACCAACACAGCCCCTTCCCACGTCGCTGGCAAGAATAAAATTTACGGTAGTGGAATTTAGGCGTTTTGCGGTAAAAATACCGTTGCCGAGCGGGAGGGTGCGGGCACTTTGAGGAGGATGCGATTTTCGCCGACAGCTGATGAGTTTGCCCGCTTGGCCCATGAGGGAAATTTGATTCCGGTAACAACGGATCTGATGGCTGATTTTGAAACGCCGGTTTCGGTTTATTCGAAGCTGCGCGCGAGCGGTCCAGCGTTTCTCCTGGAATCCATTGAGGGGGGCTCCACGGTAAACCGCTACTCTTTCATCGGTTGCCAGCCACAGATGGTGATCGAGGCCACGCTGGGCGGTGAGTCGGTCATCCGCACCCGCTCCGGAGAGGAACGCCGCCTTCCCACACCACCGGATCCGCTGACGCTCATCCAGGAGGAAATGGCGCGCTTTCGCCCGGTGAAGCTGCCCGATATGCCCCGTTTTATCGGCGGGGCCGTGGGCTACCTGAGCTATGACTATGTGCACGCGGTCGAGCCCACCGTTCCCCTCGCGGGGCGGGATGTGCTGGATATGCCAACTCTGCACTTCCTGATCACAGATACACTCGTGATCTTTGACCGGGCGCGGCAAACTTTGCGGCTCCTCGTAAATGCGCATGTGGAGAGCCCGGGGGAGGCTACGGCCGCATATGGTGCCGCCTGTGCGTCTCTGGAGGCGCTGGCCCGCCAACTGGCAGGCGGCCGGGAGGTCCCCACGATCCCGGTTGAGTCGCCGCGCGAGATCCGGGTGCCGGGGGGCAATTTCACCCAGGCGGCCTTCGAGGAGATGGTGGATAAGTGCAAGGAGTACATCCGCGCAGGGGATGTGATCCAGGTTGTCGGCAGCCAACGCTTTGAGAAAGATTTTGCCCCCTCTCCCCTCTCGCTTTACCGGTCTTTGCGGGTGGTGAATCCCTCGCCCTACATGTTCCTCTACGATCCGGGGCCGTTCGCGCTCGTGGGCGCATCCCCGGAGGTGCATGTGCGCCTGACCGACGGCAAAGCGGAGATGCGGCCGATCGCCGGCACCCGCCCGCGCGGCGCGACAGCAGCCGAGGACGCCGCCCATGAGGCCGATCTTCTGGGCGACGACAAGGAGCGCGCCGAGCACCTCATGCTGGTGGATCTTGCCCGCAATGATCTTGGCCGCGTGTGTCGCTTCGGCAGTGTGACAGTTCCGGAGTATATGATCGTCGAGCACTATTCGCACGTGATGCACATTGTCTCCCAGGTGGAAGGCATGCTCTCGGCAGACCACAACGCCTATGACCTCATGCGCTCAACCTTCCCGGCTGGCACGGTGAGCGGCGCGCCGAAGGTCCGGGCGATGCAGATCATCGCGGAACAGGAGCGGGAAATACGCGGTCCCTACGCCGGCGCGGTCTGCTACTTCAGCTACGATGGCAACGTCGACAGCTGCATCACGATACGCACCGCGCTGATGAAAGGCGGGCGCATCTACATACAGAGCGGAGCGGGGATCGTGGCCGACTCCGTCCCCGAAAAGGAATACGAAGAAACAGTGAACAAGGCGCGGGCAATGTTCAAGGCGGTCGCCATCGCCGAGCAGATGGGGCCGACGCCGGGTCTGGATTGACCAGCCAGAGGCTTGACCCTCCGGGCCCTATTGAAAAACGGCCCATTTCTATTTCTTGGAATAATTCTAATTCCGAGGGACTCTGGATGATCATATGCCTGAATTCATTTCAAACAGAGTGGGACATGGCAGGGGAAAGTTGGGCGATTTACCGTCTGTCCTTCGGCGGGACCGCCCAACCAATTTGTTTATGAAGCCATCCGGATCCCCTCGCCCGACTTGGCCGAAATCTGGCAACATCTGAACATCGACCGGTCCTCCGCTGTCGGAATCAACAATCTTCGTTCCTTACCTTAAATTAGAAAGCAAACGCATATGAGCACTTCCATCGCCTTAAAAAATGACCGTTCCATCCGCGTGTCGCGGGCACAAGTGGCCTCCTTCGAGGAAGTGGAGGACGTCCGCGATTTGCCCAACTCGGAGAAGAGCGCGATCAAGATTTACCTTCAGGAGATCGGCAAAACGCCCCTTCTGAAGCCCTCCGAGGAAGTTGAGCTCGCCGCCCTCATTCAGCAGGGCGACCAGCGGGCGCGGGAGAAGATGATCAAAGCCAACCTGCGCCTCGTGGTGAAGATTGCCCATGATTACAGCAACTTTGGCCTCCCCCTCCTGGATCTGATCAGCGAAGGCAATATCGGTCTCATCAAGGCTGTGGAGCGCTTCGATCCCAATAAGGGGGGCAAGCTTTCGACCTATGCCGCCTGGTGGATCAAGCAGTCGATCAAACGCGCGCTCGCCAACCAGAGCAAAACCATCCGCCTCCCCGTCCACCTTGTGGATAAGATTGCGAAGATGCGCCGCACGGCTGCCGAGATGGAAGAGGAGTTTGGTCGTGCCCCCACCGATGAGGAGCTGGCCTACGAGCTGGGGATGTCGGTGAATAAGGTTGCCCACCTCAAGTCCGTTTCGGTTCGACCAACCAGCCTGGACGCTCCTGTCGGCGAAGACGAAACAACCCAGTTCGGTGATCTGATCGGCGATGAAAACAGCGTTTCGCCGTTTGAATCGCTCAAGGAAAAGAGCATTTTGAATGACCTGAGCAAGATGCTCGATGAACTCGATCAGCGCGAAGCGGAGATCATTCGCCTCCGCTTTGGCATCGGCGGAGAAAAACCCCTCACCCTCGAAGAAGTGGGAGAAATGTTTGGCATCACCCGCGAGCGCGTCCGTCAGCTCCAAAACATGGCGCTCGCCCGCATGCGTCGCTCCCTCATGGCGAAGGAGCGGCAGCGCACGGAAGAAGAGATCCGCGAGGAGCGAATCGAACAACAGAAGATGGAAGTTTTAAACGAGTTTTTCCAGAGCAAGGTCGCTCCCAAAATGGTGAACTGAATCAATCGGTTTTTCATTGGCACACCTTTTTCGCCCCGCCCGGCCAAGCGCCGTCGGCGGGGCTTTTTATTTCATCGTTGCGGAAGCGCTCACGCTGGCCATGGATGGAGCTTATGAAAATCGTCATTGTCGGGGCCGGGGACGTGGGTGCCTGTTTGGCCCAGGTCCTAAGCGATATCGGCCATTCCGTGACGGTGGTGGAGCGCGCGGGGGCGGTTGCTGACCGTTTGGACGAGGAACTGGACGTGCGCGTGATCCGGGGCAACGGAGCGAGTGCGTCGATCCTGCACTCCGCCGGCGCGGGTGATGCGGATTTCATCCTCCCAATGACCAGCGATGATCAAACAAACCTCATCGCCTCCTCCCTCGCCAAGGCCATGGGAGCAAAGAGTGTCATCACGCGGATTCACGACCAGACGTATGTGGACAACGCCATCGTCAACTACCAGGTCCACTTTGGCATCGACCACCTGATCAATCCGGAGGGCCTTTGTGCTCTCGAACTTGCCAAGTCCATCCGTAACCCGGCCCGTGTAGCGGTGGAAAACCTTGCCCGGGGCCAGGTGGAAGCCCAGCGCATCCATGTGGCCGAAGACTCCAAACTCGTCGGGCGCAGCCTACGCGACCTGAAGCTCCACCCCGAAGTGCGGGTGGGCTATATCCGCGACGGAGAGAACCAGGACGTTCCCTCCGCCGACTCAGTCATCTCCGCCGGTGCCACGGTCACAGTGTTCGGGCCGCCAGCCGAACTCTATAAACTGCGTTGCAAGCTCGATCCCGACTCCGCCAGCACGATTACCCGTGTTGTGATCATGGGCGGGGGCGAGATCGCTGTGGCGCTCCTGCGCGTTCTCAAGGACAATCGCTTCAAAATCCGCGTGCTTGAGCGCGATGCGGAGCGGTGCGCCCGCCTCGCCGACGCCTTTCCCGATGTCACCATCATTAACGGCGATGCCACGTCGCTCCGCCTCCTCGAGGAGGAGCAGATCGAAAACGCCGATTTTTTCGTATCCACGACCAAAGACGACGAGCATAACATCATGGCCGGTATCCAAGCCTCCAAACTCGGAGCCAAGCACGTGCAAGCGGTGCTCAACAAACCGGACTACGAGGAAATGCTGCACCATTTGAAACCGGCGCTCGGGCTGGAAACCATCGTCGCACCACGAGTGGTTTCAACGAACGAGGTGTTGCGCTACGTATCCAGGGAGCCCTACATTGAGCTATTTAAATTTCCCGGCCAGAAGGCGCGCATTATTGAAATCACTGTATCCGCAGATGCCCCCGCAGCCGGGAAGACCCTCCTTGAAGTGGCCTTCCCGCCAAAGACGGTGGCCGTCGCTCTATTTCACAAATATCAGGTGAAAGTTCCGGGCCGGGATGACCGTATTCTCGGGGGCGACCGTATCGTTTTCATTACACGGGAGGAAAACATCAATGGCTTGCTCCGTCTTCTCCGATCTGATTGAAAGAAGAGCATTTAACCAAGTAGTGACCACCACCCTCAGCCCATAATCCTATGAGTTCATCGTTTGACTCCCCAAATCTCGAGCCCACCCGCGTTGAAACAGACAAGGATGCGAAAATGTTCGGGATGCTCTGCCATCTTTCCGCCCTTGCAGGTTTGATCATCCCCTTCGGCTCGATCGTCGGACCACTGGTTTTCTGGATGCTGAAACGCGACCAATACGAGTTCGTGAACCAAGAGGGACGCGAGGCCCTAAACTTTTCCATCTCGATGTTAATTTATGTGGTCGTGGCGAGCCTGCTGATCTTCGTTGGAATTGGCCTTATCCTTTTGCCTATTCTGGTTCTCTTCTGGCTCATCATGATCATCGTCGCCACGATCAAATCGAGTGCGGGTGAAAGCTACCGGTATCCGCTCAATATCCGCCTGATCAAATAGTTC
>JAFIGE010000213.1 GCA_020831585.1 Opitutales bacterium
CCTACAGTCCGTTGGCTGCGACCGCTTACGCCCTCAACTGCTCTTTTTAGGATCACCCGCGTGGCGAGGAGCGTCTTGCCCCCGCCGGTGGGAATCTTCAGGCAGAAGTTGGGTAGCTCCTCACCGATGCCGTTCTTTCGCGCGATGGTGTAGCGCCCCGGCGCAACCTGATCAAAGGCCGGCTTCACCCAATCGACCGCCCCGGCCATCTCCGCATCCATTTCGCGGATGCGCTCCATCTTTTCGCGGCGGCGGTGAAGCTCCATGAGGAAGTCCTTCACCGTGTCGAGCGTCTTGCGCTGATAGTCCTTGAGGATCATCGGCCCCGCCTCCCGTCCATGCGTTTGTAAATCTCAAAGGGCAATTGCTGAAACTCGATGCGCAGCTCCCGCAGGCGGTCGTCGTCGAGATACTTCGTCGGCGCGTAAACCAGCTTGGGCTTGCCGCTGATGCTCGGCAGGCCCGCCGCCATCGTGCGGGTCAGGGCCAGATCCTTGAGCGCCTCCAGATCGTCCACGTAGATGAGAAAGACATCGAAATTGCGACTCTCCCCGATGAAACCCGTTGCCCGGTCGATCTGCCCGGCATCGAACTGCTCCCCCGTCGCGGTAAAGTAAACGTAGCCCGCGAGGGCCTCGAAGCTGGGCAAATGCTCACCGTCGAGAATGGCCTGCTTCTCCAGCGCCTCACCCAGTTGGAAATAACTGAACGTGCCCCCGTAACCCGCCTTGAGCTTGGCATTCTTCGCCGTGGGACCCCCCCGCATGACCCGCCGCACCCGCTCCGCCGTGACGCTGTCCGCGTAATCCTCGCACTCGACCAAAACAAATCGGCGGTTGCCGCCGTCCTCCGCGTTCAACGCCGCCACCGCATGTGCCGTCGTGCCACTCCCGGCAAAGGAATCGAGGATGATGGAGTCTTTGTCGGTGGCAATTTGGAGGATGCGGGTTATCAGAGAGGTCGGTTTTACCGTAACGAACTCACGGGCTCCTCCTTCTGGGAAAACATTATTTAGTTCCTTTTTAGCTGAATCCGTATGTCCAACTTCATCGTGTGGCCACCAAGTATTTGGAACAATCCCGTCACCACCCTTCAGTAGATGCTTGTATCTTTTGAATGAAGGAACTTTTCCTGTGCCATCTTTGCCCCAGTAGATCATATTTTCTCGCATATGATCTAAGTGAACATCTTTCGAATAGGCCCAAACACGCGTCTTCTTTGGCCAGATCTCTTCACCAGTATTAGGATTAGTTATCGGATAGTATAAATTCGGACGCTCCTCGGCTGTTTTATTGCAGGTGTAATTGTCAGGACGAAAAACACCTTTTTGATCCTCAAATTTGTATGGATCATCGCTGGATTCATTCCGTTTAAGAAAATTTCGGATGAAATATTCAGATTTTCGGTAAGCAATGATATGGGTGCATCGGGGCAATTCCCTGATTGTCGGAAGAGGATGCATATCGTTTTTGCCAAACCACATTCGCCACAAAATTCTCCTCCCCAAAGACCTCATCCATGAGGCAGCGGAGGTGGTGGACCTCGTTGTCGTCGATGGAGACGAAGATGGCCCCGTCTTCGGTGAGGAGTTCGCGCAGGAGCTTGAGGCGGGGGAGCATCATGCAGCACCATTTGTCGTGGCGGGTGAGGTTCTCGCGGTCGACGGTCTGGCCGAGCCAGCTCTGCATCATGGGGGAGTTGACGTTGTCGTTGTAAGCCCAGCCCTCGTTGCCGGTGTTGTAGGGCGGGTCGATGTAGATGCACTTCACCTTCCCGGAGTAAGTCGGGAGGAGGGCCTTGAGGGCCTTCAGGTTGTCCCCCTGCAGGATGAGGTTGTCGTGCAGGCTGGGTTTTGCGCTCAACCCCTTCTCCGCAACCGGGATCAGCTCATGAAAAGGCACGGCCAGGTGGTGGTTCTGGACGAATGTCTTACCTTTGAAGTGGAGGTGCGGCATGGGGAAAGAATCAGGATGGGAGGGAGGCGCCCCTTTTGTGTCCGCTGTGAATCTGGTCCCGGAATTGAACGACATCGTCTTCGATATGGCTGCGTTCTTCGGCGAGCGGAATGGCCACGCCCAAGCGCGAAAGAAACGTGTCCCCGGACCGACAGGCCTTCACCCAGTCAACAAGCCCGCGATCGGAGGGGACCCAGTCGAAATGCCGCCCGAGTTCGGCGTCAATTCGTTGCCGCACGGCGGCGGGCGGGTTCGCCTGCCTTGCGTCGAGCACATGGACCTCCGTGGAAAGGAGAACGTCCTGAAGCTCCAGAAAGGCGGAGGCCAGTCCGAGCCGACAGACCTTCTCCCTGGATCCTCCGTAAAACTTGATCTTGGTGATTTTCATGGGTGAACAATTCGGAAAAGTCGAAACCCAGCTCTTGGGCGGCGGAGAAACAGAACTCCTCCTCCAAGCGCTTTTGAATGTGGGCGGCATCATAGAGTTCTGTCCCGATCCAGTTGCGGCGGTGCTTTTCGGCTGCTTGATAGGTCGAACCGCCGCCACCGAAGGGATCGAAAACCAAATCGCCGGGTTCCGTTGAAATCAAAATCGCTCTCTCCGGAATGACGAGTTTCAACTCGTTGACCCCGGGCCGAACTTTGAACTTCCGGTGGCGGTTGGGGGAGGTGTCGGTCCACACGTCGGAGAGATTGACACCTTCGGGATTCATTTTGTCGCGATGGCCTCCGTAGTCGCGGATCTCTTTCCCGCAATGGCGACAGGTTTCGATGGGGAGGCGTAGCTTGTTGAAGACGCGGGGGATACCTCGCGTGTAGTAGAGCAATGCGTAGTGCGCCGGATAAAGTTTTCTACCTCTTGGAAAGGTGCCCTTCATGGTCACGGCGATCCAGTGCCGGAAATCCAGATGCTCCCCCAACATGGGAGCGAAGCGCACAGCCAACTCCGGAGTTGCATAGAGGAAGAAAGCCCCGCCGGGCTTGATTACGCGGCAGCATTCTTCGATCCACTCCCGACACCAACTGAGATAGTCACTTTGAGCCACACGGTCGTTGTAGCCGTTCTTGTAGTCCTTCCCAATGTTGAAGGGAGGGTCCGCGAAAACGGTGTCCACCACACCGGAATGCATCGCTCGCAGGGCTTCCAGGCAGTCTGTGGCGAAAAGCGCACCGTGGGAGGTCGTGAGGAAGGGAGGGTTCATGGAGGAGACGGGCTTAAAGCTGGATAAACGCGGGAGGAAGGAAACACAATCCGGTGAACATTCGATTCACAGAGTTATTCACAAGGGGGCGAGGTGGGGCGGCGCTCATGGCGGGCCTTTCCGGTAGGCGGCGGCGTCTTCGTGGAGGAGGTGCACGCAATCGGCATAGTAAGGGGCGCGCCCGTGTTTCTGTTTGAACTCAGAATAGGCGTTGATCGCGAGCAGGGCCTCCGGGTCGTGTTCATAGATCGCGGCCAATGTGGCCAGTTGCGCGGTGGTCGGCAGGCGATGCCCGTTCTCGATCCGGCTCAGGGCGGCCTGATCCAGATCGGCCAGGGCCGCCGCCTTGCGCATCGAAAGCCCTTGTGCCTCCCGAAGCTCCCGGAGGGTCTCGCCTATGGTTTGCGGGTTCATGGCTATTGGGAAAAGTGTTGATCTTTTTTGGCATGTGGGGTTTTGTCAAAGATAAAATTTTGTTCACTTTTAAGATTAAGGCCGTTGGCACACCCCACGGAAAAGCACCTCCGCGCCAGTGCTTGCGAAACAGTTTCCGCAGCATCACCCTGCGTCTTCAGAGAGGCCCTGTGGTTTTCTTTTTTCCGTATGACCCCCTCCCCTTTTCCCCGGACACATTGCCCCCTCCTCCTCCTCGCTGTGAGCGCCCTTCTGGCGGTGACCACAGCCGGTTGCCGGGCATCCTCCGATGACGAGGCTGCGTCCGTGTTGGCGCAATCGCCCGTGATCGCCGTGGGCGCAGTGGCTCCCCACATCCTCGCTGTCACGCTCCGCTCGCAATTTGTCGAAAAGGGCTTGCGCGGGCCCTTTGAGGCCACTGCGGAGGGTTTCCTGGAGACCGGGGCAAAGACAATGCCGGCATGGAAGCCGGAGGGCATCGCCGTGGTCCCGAAGGAAACCCGCCTTCAGCGCCCCGCCGGGGATGGGGGCGATCCAGAAAGCCTGGGGATTGTCTATTTCCCCTTCCCGGATTTCGCGCCGCACGTGTGGAGGGAAGCGATTGAGGGAGAGCGGATCGATGAAAACACGCTCGATGCGCCGGCGGGCTACCAGCTTCAGTCGACCGGCGACGCCCGCTTCGCCGGGGGCCTTTCGCCCGTCGCCGTACACCGCAAGAGCCGTCCCCACGATGGCAACGACATCTCGGGCGAAAAGGTCGTGGAGCACGTTCTGTATTTGGTTTTTCCCTACGACCTGAAGGAAGGGGCGACCTACCGGCTCTCCTTCCCGGGCGTGCGTCCCGCGATCGCGGAGGTGGCCTACACGCATGCGCCGCGCCGGGTCGTGAGCGAGGCTATTCACGTGAACCACATCGGCTACCGCGCGGACGATCCATTCAAGCGCGCCTTTCTTTCGCTTTGGATGGGGAGCGGGGGCGGATTGGCTTACAAGGTGGACCACTTTGAACTGATCGACGCCGCCTCGGGCGAGACGGTTTTCACCGGCCCGGTGACGGAGAGCTTTCCCGCCGACCGCGCGGAGGGGTTTTCCACGGAGCGCAACTTTGTCGGGGCCGATGTACACTACCTCGATTTTCATGAATTTGCCACGCCCGGTGAATACCGCGTCCATGTTCCGGGAGTGGGCGTGAGCCTGCCCTTCCGGATCGGGGAAGCCACGTGGGCGACCGCCTTCCGCACGTCCATGCACGGTTTTCTGAGCCACCGCAGCGGGATCGAACTGGGGCCGCCCTTCACGGAATACCGCCGCCCGCGCAACATGCACCCGGACGACGGTTTCCGCGTGTATGCCATTCCCTATACCGCCCTCGAAGGGGAGGCCGCGATTGTCCGGCAGGGGATTCTGGAAATGCTGGAGAGCGGTGTGCCCGTGGAGGAATGGGAGATCGTGCCGAATGCCTGGGGAGGCTACATGGACGCGGGCGACTGGGACCGGCGCTCCCTGCACCTTTCCGCTTCGCGGGACCTGACGGAACTGTTTTCTCTGAACCCGGCGTTTTTCGAAACATTTGCCCTCGACCTGCCCCCGGAGGAAGCCGCCGACGGCATCCCGGACCTCCTCAACGAAGTCATCTGGAATGTCGGCTTCTACCGCCGCCTGCAACTGCCGGACGGCGGCGTGCGGGGCGGGATCGAATCGACCGAACACCCGCGCCCGGGCGAGGCGAGCTGGGAGGAATCGCTCGTCATCGCGGCCTTTGCGCCCGATCCGTATTCATCCTATAGCTACGCTTCGGCGGCGGCTCTGCTCGCGGAAGTTCTCGCGCCCTACGATCCCGCGGAAGCACAGGCCTTTGCCGCCTCCGCACGCCGCGCCTGGGATTGGGCCGAGGCCCATGCCGAACGCGTTCTCAACGAAGCGGAGGCGCGGAAGGCGGCCCTGCCCGAGAGGCTTTCCCGCCCATTCAACCGTGAGCGGGCGGCGGAAAACATCCGCCGCATGCGCTTTGTCGCCGCCGGGGCGCTCTTTGCCCTGGACGGCGGGGACGGGCACCACGCGACTTTCAAAAACCTTCTCGAAGCGGCCGGGAACGACCACGATGAAATGGGCGCGTATTTTCGCTACGCCCGCCTCCCCGCTGACAGGACCGATCCGCAGGCACGGGAGACCGCGCGCGCCCGCATCCTCGCGGGAGCGGAGCGCGCCATCGGGTTTGGCCAGCGGAACGCCTTTGGTCTGCACACGCAGGCACCGGGGTTGCCGATCATGGGCTACGTGGGTTTTTACTCCGTTCCGGAAATGGTCACGGGGCCGGTTCTCCCGCGCGCGTATGTGCTCACGGGCGATGCGCGTTATCTGCGCGCGGCGGTGAAAGCCGCCCACTTCTCCGCCGGGGCCAATCCGCTCAACAAAACCTTCACCACGGGGGTCGGGCACGCCTATCCGCTCAACCCGCTGCACATCGACAGCCGCGTAACGGGTCAGCCCGCACCCAAGGGCATCACGATTTACGGCATCTCCGATCCGGCCGGCAACTTCGGCTTCAACAACTGGGTGCACGAGTGGCATCTCGGCGATATGCTCCCCAGCAGCCGCACCTGGCCCGCTGCCGAGTGGCACATCGATCTCTTCCGCTGGCCCGCCATGTCCGAATACACCATCCACCAAACCTTCCGCCCCACAGCCTACTACTGGGGCTTCCTCGCGGCGCGGGAGTGAGGGGGGAGCTGTACACGGCCGGAGCCTTCGGTTGGAGTTTCGGTTTTGGGCGGTCCCGGCGCGGCGGGCGGGCGGGGGCGGCGGGCAGCGGGACCGCGTAAACGCGGGACTCCAACCTTTACAGCGGAGCCCAGCCTGTACAGCGGAGCCTTCGGTTGGAGTTCCGCCTTTAGGCGGTCTCAGCACGGCGTTTGTACGCAGGCGGCGGGTAGCGGGACCGCGTGAACGCGGAACTCCAGTCTGTACAGCGGAGCCCAGCCTGTGCAGGGGAGCCTTCGGTTGGAGTTTCGGCTTTGGGCGGTCCCGGCGCGGCGGGTGTGCGGGGGCGGCGGGCAGCGGGACCGCGTTAACGCGGGACTCCAACCTTTACAGCGGAGGCTCCGGTTGGAGCAACTGTATCTCAGGCAAGGGAAATATCATGTTTTTTGAGGCAGCT
>JAFIGE010000214.1 GCA_020831585.1 Opitutales bacterium
CCGCACGCCCCCTCAAAATCGCCCGCGGCCGGCGCTTCCGCGAACGGGGTGTGATGTTTCGAAGCATGAGCCACCCCACCATATCCGAATCCCGAGCGCAAGATAAAACGACGTTGTTCCTTGTATTATTGTTCTCTGATTTGCTGGTATTTTCCAGCCGACTTTTGGGCGTATTCGGCTTTCAGTGAAAGGTTTAACAGAGCATTCTACCGCCGCTTCGGGGAGGAGGGCATTGATTTCGCCTTCCCCACGCAGACGCTTTATCTTGCGGGCGACCGCAATCGTCCCCTGAACGTGGGTATTCAGGAAATCGATGGAAAGGACATCCCCAACCCCACCGGGCGCTCATGAGGAGAGCGTCGCCGCTTCGACACGCGCCGCACGGCCCACCCTCGCCTTGCTCGACTATGGAATGGGCAATCTGCGCAGCGTGGCCCGGGCGTGGGAGCATGTGGGGGCCGCTGTGCGGATCATCGATGGACCCGACGGCGCGCAAAGTGCCGATGCCTTGGTCTTCCCCGGCCAAGGAGCCATCGTCGACACCATGGAACGCCTGCGCGAAACGAAGCTGGATCGCCTCATTCGCGATTGGGTGGCGGCGGACCGTCCGTTTTTCGGCATTTGCCTCGGCTTGCAGGCGCTTTTCACGCACTCCGAAGAGGGCGATACGCCAGGGTTGGATATATTTCCCGGCTATGTGCGCCGATTTCGCCCCGACCCTCTCGCGGGCGTCAAAGTCCCCCACATGGGCTGGAACCCGGTTTGCTTTCCCCGGGCGACCAATGCCCTCGGAGCGCACCCGCCGCCCACCGCACAGTTCTACTTCGTGCACAGCTACTTCGCCGAACCCGCCCATCCGGAGCTTGTCTTTGGTGAAACCGATTATGCCGGGCTCACCTTCTGCAGCGCGATCGCGCGCGGACGGTTGGTAGCCACCCAGTTTCACCCGGAAAAGTCACAGCAGGCGGGACTCGACCTTTACAGGCGCTTTCTTGACGCGCTCTAAACCCGGCGCGGTAACTCCGCATAAAGCTCGGGAAAAGACGTTTAGGGATATTGACCAATCACCCGAGCCTCCGTTTATTGCGTTTTAATGAGTTCTGCGATCAAAGAAACCACCTCAGCAAAGGGTTCCGGCTCCGATATTGATCCGACTACCGCCAGCCTTACTGTGGGCGGCAAGTCCCATTCCCTCCCGGTGATTATCGGGACCGAGGGTGAACGCGCCCTCGATACCCGGAAGCTCCGCAACGAGAGTGGCTACATTGCCTACGACGACGGCTACGGAAACACCGGTTCCTGCTTGAGCAACATCTCCTACATCGACGGGGAAAAGGGTATCCTGCGCCACCGCGGCTACCCAATCGAGCAGCTGGCGCGGCACTCAAGTTTCATTGAAGTCGCCTATCTCGTCATCTATGGCGAACTGCCGAGCGCCGAGCAACTCGCGCAGTTCCGGGAGCGGGTGCGGGGCAACGCCCACCTGCACGAGGATTTCCGCCACCACTTCCAAGGCTTTCCTCCAAACTCCCACCCGATGGCGGTGCTCAGTTCGATGATGAACGCCCTCGGGTGCTACTACCCGAATATGTCGACGAATAACCGCGAAACCGACCTCGCCCACTTCGACGACACCACCACCCTTCTTCTTTCAAAGGTCCGCACCATTGCGGCGGCAACCTATCGCATGCGCATGGGGCGGCCTTTCAATTACAGCCGCGGATCGTTCCGTTACGTGGACAATTTCCTCCACATGATGTTCAGCGAACCCTACGAGGAATACGAACCGGTGCCGGAAGTGGCCGACGCGCTCGATCTCTTTCTCCTCCTCCATGCGGACCACGAACAAAATTGCTCCACGAGCACAGTGCGAATGGTGGCCAGCGGCGGGGCCAATCTTTTCGCGTCGGTTGCCGCCGGGGTGTGCGCCCTCTGGGGTCCGCTTCACGGGGGAGCCAATTCGGCGGTCATTCAGATGCTCGAGGAAATCCACGCGCGCGGGGACGACGGCAGCCGATTCATCGAAGATGCCAAGACCGGCAAGGCCCGCCTCATGGGTTTCGGGCACCGCGTGTATAAGAATTTCGATCCGCGGGCGAAAATCTTCGGCGCAGCCGCCGAGCGTGTTTTGAAGGCTCTCGGCCGGGAAGATCCCCTCCTCGATATCGCCCGCCGTCTCGAACAGGCCGCTTTGGCCGACGACTACTTTATTGAGCGCAAGCTCTACCCGAATGTCGATTTCTACAGCGGCATCGTTCTAAAGGCCATCGGTATCCCGGTGGATATGTTTACGGTGATGTTTGCCATCGGGCGGATGCCCGGCTGGATCGCCAATTGGAAGGAGACTGCCGAAACGACGAAGCGCATTCACCGCCCGCGGCAGATCTACACCGGCCCGGAAAAGCGCGACTTCGTTCCCATCGAAAAGCGTTGAGGCACCGCAGCGGGGGATTTCAGAAATCTGAAACCGAATCGTTTCTCCATAGCGAGCTGAGATTTATTTGACTACGCCTTGAACTCGCGAACCTCGCGGAACTCCGCTCGGAGCGATTGTTCCAGAACCTCGCGCACGGCCGGGTGGACTTTCTCCACCGCTTGCTCAAATGCCATCAGCTCCCGCCGAACGCGCGACGGGCCGAGAATCTCCGCGTCCATGCGGGCGAACTTGAGGAGATCCGCCCCCGCGTCCATGGGCATTTCTCCGGCAGCTTCCTCAAAGACGCTGTCTGGGCGGTCGTCATCAAAAACTGGATACGGCTCCACGTTCACTCCTGATCGGTCCGCAGATTGCGAATGGAGAGCCTCCGGCTCCGTCATCGGAGCGGCGTCCTCTTCCGGCCGGACAGTTTTTACGGCTTGCTCGACGGGCGTTACCGCCGGGTTCGCCGGGGACGGCGGGGACGGCTTGGCTGCTTTTGGAGGCAATGCCGGTCCGGCTGGAGGCGGGACCACCGGGCTAGCTACTTTTTTTTTTCGCCCCCGGCGGCGATGCGCGACAAGTCGCGAATGACGGTGTCGATCGCGCGCGCCCGGCTCGCCTCCACTGCTTTAAGCAGAGCGAGTTCGAAGTTCACCTTATCCGAGAGGCCTTTTAGAACGGCACCCTCACTGCTGTGAAGCGCATCGAGCATACGCATGAGCGATTCCGTCGAGAGGGGTGCGCCCAGTCGGGCGCTTTCCCCCTTTGAGGCCACGGCATCCAGGAGGGCGGCGCGCACGCGCGCTTCCAGATCCAACAAGGTCCGGTAGAGATCACGCCCCTCGCGGACAAGGGTATCGCATCCATCGATGATTGCGGCATAGTCTGCCTTGGCCAAGCCGGCGCACAAACTTCCGAGGATTTCCTCGGAAGCGAGCCCGTAAACGTCTAAGACATCGCCCGCCACCACCGTACGTCCACAGAACGAAATCATCTGATCGAGAATGCTCTGGGCGTCGCGCATACCGCCGTTGGCCAGCCGGGCGATGGACTCCAGGGCTGCCGTCTCCGCGTCGATCTCTTCCGCTTGGGCAATTTGCGCCAAGCGCTCGACGATGAGCGGCTCCGGTATGGGCCGGAACTCGAAACGCTGGCAGCGGGAAACAATCGTTGGCAAAACCTTTTGCGCCTCTGTCGTCGCGAATATAAACTTTACGTGCGAAGGCGGCTCTTCGAGGGTCTTGAGCAAGGCGTTGAAAGCCTGTGTCGTGAGCATGTGCACCTCATCGATGATGTAGATTTTAAAGGTGCATTGGCTGGGTGCGTATTGGCAGTCTTCCCGAAGGGATCGGATTTGATCGACGGAGTTGTTGGAGGCCCCGTCGATCTCGATCACATCCATACAGTTTCCGGCCATGATGGCCTGGCTCACGGCAGAGCTATCTTCTGGATCCGGATTCGGCCCGCCCTCGGCGTTGAGGGCCTTGGCAAACACCCGGGCAGTCGAGGTTTTGCCGGTTCCGCGCGGCCCCACAAAGAGGTAGGCGTGCGCGATCCGGCCGATCTTGATGGCGTTCTTAAGCGTGCGGACGATGTGCTCCTGCCCGACGAGATCGTCGAAGCCCTTTGGTCGCCATCGGCGCGCGATTACCTGATATCCACCGGTTTCTGCCATTGTGAGAAAAACCTTGGGCGACTTCCTCGCAGGCATCAACCCTTTCGCAAAACATTCGTGGATCCGCTGCGCCGGGCCTCGCGCAAGTAGATGCGATGAGGCCGTAAAGGAAGAGGCGGCACCTCAATGGCCGCTGATTTCCCGGAAAGCCTCGCGGCGGGCGTCTTCGGTTTCCCGAAAAGTACGGGCGCGCAAGGATTTATCGGGTGTGGGCGGAAGAGCCGGCTCAATTGGTTCGGGCTCGCGCCAAATGCGGCGGGCGGGGAGCGGAGCCCAGACGACGGGAAAGCCCATTCGCCGCTCAAGTTCACCCAAATGGGATCCGCTTCCACGCATGGAAAGCGGTGGATGCGGCGTTTGCGATGATTTATCGGCTTCCTCTCGCAGCGTTCGTGCGCGGGCTTCACGGAGGGCGTCCTCGCGGGCGGACGCCAGTTCCACGGAGACGTCGATGTCGGGGTGCCGTTTCTGGAACGCTGTCCAAAAGGCCCGGCGCTCACCGCCCGGAAGGGCAAGGAAGGCGGCGTCTTGCAATACGGAGGTCCGGAGCATTTCCCCCCGGAGCCGATGGTTGGCTGCCCGTTCGCGCGCGCGGCGTTCGGCCTCTTCGGTGAGACGGTTATCCGTCTGGACCGGTGTTCGCGCTTCGACCCGCCGCACCGTGTTTTCGCGGAAAATGATCCGGTGCTCCGCGTAAACCCAGATTTCCCCACCCCCACCCTGCAAACGGCCGGCGGGCTCACCCCACTTCGCGAGAACCTGCTCCGGGGCGGCCCCCTCCAGCTCGGCCCCCTCGGTGTGGGCGGGCAATGAGAAGGGAAAGGCGAAAGCTAAAGCGATAGTTGCAATCCGGAGCCAGGAGGGGTGCCCGGCTGGAGAAAACCGATCCGGCATCTGATGACAAAGATGGCTTTTCATGATGATTTTTCGTTTGCGAATAAACGAAGGCAGGCCCTTCCCCTAAACAGCTCCGTAGGCGAGCATGGCTTCCGCCACCCGCACAAATCCGGCGATGTTCGCACCTTTCCGGTAATCCACAGGCTTGCCCTTGCGCTCACCATACTCCACGCACTGACAATGGATGTCTTGCATGATGTCCTGCAGGCGTCGGTCGACTTCTTCGCGGCTCCAGCTCACGCGAAGCGAGTTTTGACTTTGTTCGAGACCGGAGACCGTCACGCCGCCCGCATTGGCTGCCTTTCCGGGACCGAAGAGAACGTCCTTTTTCTGGAGGAAGTGCACAGCCTCGGTTGTGCACGGCATATTGGCTCCCTCGGCGACCGCCATCACACCGTTTTTCACCAGCTCCTTCGCAGCGGCAAGGTCGAGCTCGTTTTGGGTGGCGCAGGGTACAGCCAGATCGCAGGGAATGGACCATGGAGATTCTCCTTCACGGAACTCACACCCAAACCTCTCCGCATACTCGTGAATACGACCGCGCCGCACCTCCTTTAGTGCGCGGAGAAACTCGAACTTCTCTTCGTCGATTCCGTCTTTGTCGTAAACAGTGCCACCGGAATCGGAGGCGGCGACGACCTTCGCCCCGTCTTGTATCAACTTTTGGATACAATAAAGGGACACATTTCCCGAACCGGAGACGACGGCCGTCTTTCCCTTCAAGCCTTCGTCGGCGTGACGAAGCATGTTTTCAAGAAAATAGGCGGCTCCGTATCCGGTGGCCTCTTTGCGCACGAGGCTGCCGCCGAAGGACAGGCCCTTTCCTGTAAGCGTGCCCGTGAAGTGATTTTGCAGCCGCTTGTACATGCCGAAGAGGAAGCTGATCTCGCGCTCGCCCACACCGATATCGCCCGCAGGCACATCCACATCTTCCCCGATGTGGCGATGGAGTTCGATCATGAGGGACTGACAGAAGCGCATGACTTCGTGTTCGCTCTTTCCTTTCGGATCAAAATTTGCGCCTCCTTTCGCACCACCCATCGGCAGGCCGGTGAGGCTGTTTTTGAAGACTTGCTCGAATCCAAGAAACTTGAGAATGCTTTGATTGACCGACGGGTGAAAGCGCATACCGCCTTTGTAGGGGCCAATGGCATTATTAAATTGAACCCGCCAAGCGCGATTGAAGCGGTAGTTGCCGTCGTCATCCAACCAGGTCACGCGGAAAATGATGATACGATCGGGCTCGGTCATGCGTTCGAGGATGAGCGCGTCCTTGTATTTTTTGTGAGCGTCGATGAACGGCAGAAGCGTATCCGCCACTTCGTGCACAGCTTGATGAAACTCGGTTTCGCCGGGGTTGCGCTCGATCACCGCCTCCATGAGGCAGTCGATCTCCTTTTTAAATCGGGAACAGTCGGGAGAGAGCGGAAAGGTGTCGGCCATATTCGGGAGGGGCGACCGGAAGAGAGGGTAGCCCGTTGGGGTTGTCGTTAGAGTTATAGAGAGTCTACGGATCCGGCCTTCCGGTGCAAGAAGGTATGGCCCTTTGCACTCTGCCTTCAATAGCGGTTATGCGAACGTTTGGCCACGTAGACAGGGGTGCCGTAACTGGTTTCGAGCGCTTGCGGGGTGCGCTGGCGCAAAAAGCCCAGAAGCCCGCCAGGT
>JAFIGE010000029.1 GCA_020831585.1 Opitutales bacterium
TCAACTTGGCCGATAACACCCTCCCTTTAAAGAACCCAACTCATCTTTTTAGGATCAAAAGCCCTATCGCTACTACCGGTGCTGCGGTGCGAATGCGTTGAGAAGGGGTTGCGAGAGTGTCGCGAGGCAACTGCCTGCTGTGCTCTTGGAAAACATCGTTTACGACTTTCTCGGGAGGATGGCTTGCGAACCTGACGTCATTGAAGCAGTCGTGGGCGCCTCTCACAAGGGCAGGGCTGCTCGCATAAGGCGCCTGGGTTCACAGATCCGCAAACTTGAGAAAGACCTGGAGGAGACGAAAAGAGAGATTACCAACCTCACTGACGTGGCGGCGAGACTCGGCGCTGATGGATTTAGTGCGGATCTTCGGCAAAGATGCGCGGAGGCGTCGAAAAGACGGGATGGAATTCTCGCGGAGACCCATTCTCTCAAGCGGGAACAGTCCGCCCTGAAAGACGAGCAGGATCAGCGCAAACGGGTCCAGGATGGGTTGCATCGCTTCGCGAGTCTTGTCCGCACGTTGCCTGAGAGCGAACAGAAGGAGTTGGTTCAGTTAATCATCAATGACATAGTCGTGAATGTCCCGGACTCGCAGGACGCGTTGCATATTACGCGCAAGGTTTTGATCGATATGCGCTTAAGGATGGGAGCTCTTGTCAAAACGAGGGACCAAAACGGAAGGACACTCAAGGTGAACCTGGAACTGACACTGCACCGGTCAAAAGCCTGGTGGGCCAGAGCCGAAGGGCCTATATCAATAGAGGTCGGGCGACCTCAGACGAAGAAAAAACGCGAAGTTCCATCGCGGAAACACGAAATTCACCGGGCACAACGGCTTGCTAAGGAAATGGCCAGGGACGGTTGGTCTGCCGCAGATCTCTCGCGCCGATACAAGATGTCCCGCGCCGGCATATCGCAGATCCTGCGGTGGAATCAGCTCAGCGACGAGGCAAAACACCTCCTGCTCAAGCTCGGCGAAGGCCGGATGATCCGTCGATGCAGTCGACGGTTTCGGGAAACGCTCCTGAAAATGCCCAAGAGCGCGCACTTGGAAGCCTTGAAAGAGCGCCTCAGGATGGAGCGTTGAGTCCCCGGAATGTGTTAACCACTTTCGGGCTGCAAAAACGTCCGATGACCGTTTTTCGGTTTGATCGTGGTCGGAAATACGAACCTTACTCCAAATGGTTAACAATTCGGATACAAAAAAAGTCCCTCGGATAGAGGGACTTATGGAATTGTGTTAACTGCTTTGAACAATGGTTTGTTTTTGGCGAAAAGTGGCTGCTCGGGTAGGATTCGAACCTACGACCAAGTGGTTAACAGCCACCTGCTCTACCACTGAGCTACCGAGCAAAAAGTTGGAAAAGAACGGCTGGTGGGCCAGCGGTTGTGAGGGGCTCATTCCCAGGGGGAAGAGAAGACTCACGGAATAAAGCCGAGGAGAAAAGCGGGGTGGGGGCGGGGGTGTCAATAGTTTGGTGAGATTTTTTTTCGGGGGCGGTCTGAAAAAAGAGATTGCCATGGGGAGGGCGGGGGTGTTCTGTGGCCGTTTTTTGTCAACCCATTTGGCGTGAATGAAACAAGTTAGTCTCAATGCGAAGAGCCGGACCGAAAAGGGGCGCAATGCGTCCAAGCGCCTGCGGGGCGCCGGGTCCATTCCGGCCGTCATTTACGGGGAGTCCGGTGTGCGTGATCTTTCCCTTAGCCAAAAAGAATTTTCCCTGGCGTGGCGTTCGGTTGTCGGCCGGGCCGCTCTCATTGAACTGCATGTGGACGGCGCGGACGAGAGCACGTTTGCGATCATTCAGGAAACCCAGCGCAACCCGCGCACCGATTCCTTCCAGCACATTGATTTCAAGGAAGTCGTGCGAGGGAAGGATATGGAAGCGGAGATCCCGGTCATTTCCAAGGGCGTGTGCCCGGGGGTGAAGAACGGGGGCATTTTGGAGTTCCACTCGGAGACCCTCACCGTGCGCTGCCGCCCACGGGATCTGCCGGAGGCCATTTCGGTGGACGTGACGGGCATGCAGATTGGCGATTCCTTGCACGTGCGCGACCTCCCCACCGCTGAGGGCGTGACGATCCTTTCGGACGACGATCTCGTGGTGGTGGCCTGCGTCGGCTCGTCGGGTGGTGCCTCCGCAGCGGCTGATGAAGCGGGCGACGAGGACGAGGCCCCGGCCAAGCCCGCCGAAGCGAAGGCCAAGTAACTTTTTCCAATCCGCCGTTTGCCTCTCCGGGGGCACAGCGGCTTGTTCTTTTTCATTTCATGGCAGTGCGTGTCTTAGCGGGCTTGGGCAATCCGGGCGCGCGTTACGACGGGACACGCCACAACGTCGGTTTTGTCGTCCTCGATGCACTCGCGCGCCAGTGCGGAGTTTCGTGGACGGCGAGCGAGCGGTTTCGTGCCCATACTGCGGATGTCGTCATCGAAGGAATTCCCGTGCGCCTCGTGAAGCCCCAGGCTTTTATGAATTGCAGCGGCGGGGTGCTCGGCGAGCTGTTTCGTTTCCATAAATGGAGGCCGGAAGAGCTGGTTGTGGCGGTTGACGAATACCAAATCCCGGTCGGCTCCCTCAAGGTGAGCATCGGGGGCGGTGCCGGGGGTCACAACGGCCTCCAGGACATCATTGAGCGGTTGGGCGCGCAATTCATTCGCTTTCGCATCGGCATCGCGCCGGTCGAAAAACCGCTCCAGCCCATGGCAGATTTCGTCCTTGGGCGCTTTAACGAGGCGGAGCAAGCCGCCTTTGCAGCGCGTCTGGACGACTATGTGACCGGCCTTCGGTTGCTCGTATCGGCCGGACCCGCCCTCGCCATGAACACCCTTAACCGTAAATCAACAACATCATGAGTCTGACCCTCACCAAAAAATACAAAGCTTCCTTCATCCTCGACACGCGTGGATACGATTCCCCTGTGGAAACCCTCGTGGAAAAGCTGGAAGGCCTCCTCAAGGAGCTCGGCGCGGAAGTGCAGGCTTCCAAGAATCTCGGACGGCACGATTTTGTGCGCGTGACCGAGAAAGGCCACACGGGCGATACTTACCTCGAAATCGAGTTTTCGGCCGATCCCACCGTGCCCTCCGCGCTCCACGAGAAACTGCGTCTCGACAAGACGGTCAAGCGCATCTTGATTGAGAGCTGCTAACCGCTTTGGCGGGTTTTCTCCCGCCATTGAACCGAAAGGACGCTCCCCATGGCCTCATTCAACAAAGTCATCCTCGCCGGAAACCTGACGCGTGATCCTGAAAAGCGGGTCACGCCCTCGGGTCTGACGATCGTTAAACTGGGTCTCGCGGTGAACCGCCGCTTCCAGACGCAGAGCGGCGAGCAAAAGGAAGAGGTGACGTTTGTGGATATCGATGCGTTTGGCAAACCGGCTGATATCATCGCCCAGTATTGCCAGAAGGGGAAGGGCCTGCTCATCGAAGGGCGGCTGCGTCTCGATTCGTGGCAAGACAAGACCACTGGCGAAAACCGCAGCAAGCTGGGCGTGGTTCTGGAGAACTTCCAATTTCTCGACAGCGCCGGTTCCGGTGGGGGTTCGGGTGGTTCCGGCGGTGAAAACCGTTACGAGTCTTCCTCGCCCCCGTCCCGCAGCGCCCCTCCGAGCGCGGCTCCCAAACGCTCGGCGGAAAGTAACTTTCCGGACGACGAAGACGTCCCGTTTTGATTCTGTTTTCTTTTCCATCCATTTCCCATTTTTAACGACTTTACGATTATGGCCCATTCCGAACTTCTTTTGTTGAAACCGGTTGATAACCTCGGCAGCGAGGGCGATCAGGTAACTGTGCGCGTCGGCTACGCGCGCAACTATCTCCTCCCACGGGGCATTGCTGTTCCCCTCACGCGGGCCAACCGCAAGCAGATGGAGGCCCTCCGTGCGCGCGCTGAGAAGCGCAAGCAGGACGAACTGGCCGTCGCCCAAGCCCTCGCCGAGAAGATCGGGAAGCTGAGTATTGCCTTCGCCGTGCAAACCGGTCCGGGTGGCAAGATGTTCGGCTCCGTGACGGCGCAGGATCTCATTAACCGCATCGGCGAGGAAGGCATCGCGATCGATAAGAAGCAGGTGAATCTCTACACGCCCGTGAAGAGCCTCGGCAAGCACACCACCAAGATCAAGCTGCACCCCGAAGTGACGGTGGAGTTTGAGTTCGAGGTGGTGTCGGAGAACCCGATTGAAGAGGATGCCGAGGCGGCCGAAGAGGCTACCGGAGCCAAGTCCTGAGGATCATCTCCGCACGGGGACGACCAGTAATGCCCAGCGGCTCCGCAGGCTCGGAAGGGGACCAGCCCGGCCGCTCCGCCCCAGCCAATGCTGAGGCCGAAGCCGGTTTGTTGGCCGGCTGTTTGCTCGACCCCGGTGACGAGATCATTTCCGCCTGCATTGAGGCCGGCTTTGAGCCGGAGTCCTTCTTCACGCCCGCACACAGCATTCTTTTCTACGGCATCCTTGAAGCCTATAAAAAGGGGCTCGCCGTGGACGAGGTGGTGGTGGCGGAGCACCTTGCGAGCACGCCGCTGGAGAATGTTCGCTGGCTGAGAGAAAAGCACCGGCGCTTGGCACCCGAGACGCCGCTTCTCGAAATGATGGGGGGAGCGCGCGTGATTGCGGAGATCACGGACCGGGACCTCGCGCCGACGCTCCATGCCCGCCAGTGGATGGAGATTGTGCGCGAGAAGTGGCTCCTGCGTCGCCTTATCCAGACGGCCTCCCGCATCACCGAGGGGGCTTATTCGGGGCAGGAAAAGGTGGAAGTCTTCATCGACCAGGTGGAGCAGCAGATTCTCAAAATCAACGAGACCCGCTACGTGCAGGGCGCGGTGCATTTTGAGCAGGCCGTCGATGCGGCCACCCACCTCATCAGCCAGATTCTTCAGGGACGCAACGACAGCGGGGTGCTCACCGGCTTCAGCGATGTCGACAACCTCACCTTCGGCTTGCACCCCGGCCAAATGATCGTGCTCGCCGCCCGGCCTTCCATGGGGAAGACCTCCTTCGGGATGAATATCGTGGAAAACGCCGCCCTCCCGACGCGGGGCGAAGCGGCTCCCATACTCGTGTTCAGTCTCGAAATGCCCGCCGACCAGCTCGCCATGCGTATGCTGTGCGGGCGCGCCCGCGTGAACATGAGCCGCGTGCGCAACCGATTTGTCGGCAAAGAGGAGCAGAAGGAACTGGCCCGCGTGGCCCACGAGCTCAAAAAAGCCCCTCTCTGGATCGACGATTCGAGCAACCTCAACATCCTCGAACTCCGTGCGAAAGCTCGCCGGGCGCACAAGAAACACAACCTCAAGCTCATCGTCATCGACTACCTGCAGCTCATCGCGGGCACGGACAGCCGCGTGCCGCGCGAGCAGCAGATTTCCGAAATCAGCCGGGGCATCAAAGGCATGGCGAAGGAGTTGAATTTGCCGGTCCTCGTCCTCAGCCAGCTCAACCGCGCTTCGGAAAAGGAAAACCGCGCCCCGCGTATTTCCGATCTGCGGGAGTCCGGATCGATCGAGCAGGATGCGGATGTCGTTTTCCTCCTTGCTTCGCGCATGAAGAGCGATGATAACCCCTCCATTCCTCAAGCCTCCCAAGAGCGGGAGTTGATTGTGGCCAAACAAAGAAACGGTCCCACCGGATCGGCTCCCTTAACCTTCCTCACCGATTTCACGCGTTTTGAGAACTACACACCTGCCCGTGAGTAAGCAGACTTCCTTTTCCCGCGCCCTTTTCCTGATGGTATGGGCTCTGTTTTGCGGCTCCCTCCCGGCCCACGCCCAGGAGGATGCATCCGCTCCCCTCATCGGTGATATCGGCATCGAGTTTGTCGATATTCGCAATGTCAGTGATGAAGCGGTCCTGGCTCGTCTGCAAATCCGGCGGGGCATCCCTTACAGCCAAGTCCTCGTGGACCGCTCAATTCGTTCGCTCTACGACACCCGGCTGTTTGATTTCATCGAAGCGCGCACGGAGCAGATGCCGGAAAACCAGGTGCGGGTGATTTTTGTCCTTCAAGCCCGTTATCGGGTGCAGGAGGTGCGGATCACGGGGAATGAGAATGTGCGCACCCGGCGGATCGAGCGGGAGATGCAGATCCGCCCGGCCCGCTCCCTCGACGAGCGGCAGATCCGCCGTGACGCCGTAGCCATTGAGGAATACTATCAGCGCCGGGGCTACAGCGACGTATCCGTGGATTACGAGATCGAGCGCGATGCCTCGACAGGGTTGGGCATCGTCACCTTCCGTATCAACGAGGGGCCGAGGCTCAAAATCAAGCGGGTCGAGTTTGTCGGCAATACCGCTTTCACGGATCGTCAGTTGCGCCGTGAGATGGAAACCCGCCGCCGCTGGATGCTCTCCTGGCTCACCGGTTCCGGCCGCTTCGACGAGGGCAAGTTTCAGGACGACCTCGACCGCCTGCGCCGGCGATACCTCAACGCGGGCTACCTCGATGTCAGCATCCCGGAAGCCAATGTCACCATTGAAAATCCCTCGCCACGCGAGATCCTTGTGACCATTCGCATTGATGAGGGCCGCCGTTACCGGGTGGGGGACATTTACTTTGTGGGCAATACGCTCTTTTCCGATCTCGATCTTTACTTTGCCCTCAACCTCCTTCCCGGCGACTGGTTTTCTCCCGAGACGCTCGATGATGATGTCGAACGCCTCACGAATATCTACGGGGCTCTCGGCTACCTCGATACGTTCATCCGCCCCGAGCGCGTTGCCAACATCCAGACGGGCGACATCGACATCGTCTTCCACATCAGCGAGAGCGAACGCTTTGAGCTGGAGTCTATCATCATTGAGGGCAACACGAAGACCAAGAGCACCGTCATCATTCGTGAACTCGCCATGGCCCCGGGCCGTACCTTCAACCTCGTCAACATGAAGACGAGCGAGGCGCGCCTGCGGAACACCCGTTTCTTCGAACAGGTGCGCCTCACGCCGGAAGCGACCAATATCCCCGGACGACGGAACCTCAAGATCCGCGTTGAAGAAGGGCGCACGGGCAACTTCCAGTTCGGGGCCGGCTTCAGTTCACTGGAGCGTGCCGTCTTCTTCTTTGAGGTCACGCAATCCAATTTCGACCTCTTCAAGTGGCGCTCACCGCTCCTTCAGGGGGATGGCCAGAAGTTCCGTTTCCGCGCATCCTATGGCTCCCGTTCGAACGAAATTGTCCTTGGCTTTGAGGAGCCCTGGCTCTTCGAAGAGCGCCTCGCTCTCGGTTTTGAGCTCTACCGCCGTCAGACCGATTTCAACTCGACGGTTTACGACGAGCTGCGCGCCGGTATCGAAGTCTATTTGCGCAAACGCCTCATTGGTCTGATCGACGGCCAGCTCTCCTACACGCTGGAGCGCATCAACATTGATCTCAACATTCCCCGCGACAACGCCCCGCTCTCCATCGGCCAGGAGGCCGATATCAGCCCGCGCTATGTTTCCAAGATAGCCGCCACTGTACTGCGCGACACGCGAAACGACCTCATCTTCACGACTCGCGGCAGCCGTATGCAGGTCACGGGCACCTTCGCCGGTATCGGTGGGGACACGCAGTATGTGGGCCTCGAAACGCGCAACGCCTTCTTTGTCCCCACCTTCGAATTCGGTGATCAAGTCATCAGCTTCCTTGCCCGCGCCGGGGGCCTGCACGCCTACAATTTCAACCGCGCGCAGCCGGACCCCTCCAAGGATATTCCTTTCTTCGACCGTTACTTCCTCGGCGGCCCCAACAGCCTTCGCGGCTTCGAGTTCCGGGAGGTTGGCCCGGTCGATACCTCCGGAAACTTCTTTGAGCCCGTGGGAGGCCGTAGCTACGCCTTCGCCAGCGTCGAGTATTCCGTGAAAGTGGCCGAGCCCCTGCGCCTCGCCGTTTTCTACGACTGGGGATTTGTGAACAGCCGTGAGTTCGACTTCAACCCCGCCAACTACAACGACAACTGGGGCTTCGGTATCCGCCTGCTCGTGCTCGGTAATCCCCTCCGCCTCGATTTCGGTATCCCCCTCCGCAGCGGTCAATACGACGAGAACAGCAACCAGTTCATCCGCAACCGCCGTGGCAATCAGTTCAACTTCGCTTTCGGGACCCGTTTCTGAGAAATTTTCGCCGGGGGCCAAATGAAACTCTACCTCCTTCGACATGCCGAGGCCGCCCCCACCTTTCCGGACGCGGATCGGGTGCTGACCGCCCATGGTCGAAACACCGCCCGGGCTCTCGGGCGCTTTCTCGCCAGCCGGGGAGGTTTGCCAGTGGAGGCGATTTTGCACAGCCCCTTTGCGCGGGCGCGGGAAACCGCTCAGATCGTAGCTGCCGAGCTGGGCACGGAAAGCCTTTTGCAGGAGGTCGGCGGGATCACGCCTGACGACGATGTGGATTCCTTCTTGCCCACGCTCTACAATCGGGAAAAGCCCTGTCTGGTGGTCGGGCACAACCCGCACCTAACCTTGCTGGCCGGGCGTCTCCTCACCGGGCGGGAACTTGGTCTGCCCATTGCCTTCAAGAAGGGGGGGCTGCTGACCCTGGAAGCGATGCACCCGCAGGTGGGCCGGGCACCCGCCTTTTGGACCCTCCGTTCCTTTCTCACTCCCTATCTTTACGCTTAGGGAATGCAGCCGCAATCCCCAACCCGTGATCGCCCGGGCAGAGGCAAAGATTGGCGGGCCGCATCACGCAATCTCCAGGCATTCAAGCGCCTGGGGAACATTCGCAAACATCGGAATAAGCGTGTGGAGATTGGCCGTTCGCAACGATCGCTCCACCGACGGATTGGGCGATACGATGTGGAGCTTGGCGTGCTTGGTGTGGAGCGCCCGAGCCAGGCGGATGAGCAAGCGAACCCCGTCCTCATCCACCGACATCGTTTCCGAAAGGTCGAAGAAAACCGGACGCTGGGAGCGCAGACTGAGGTCCCGCAGGTTGAGTTCAGCATCCGACAAAGCATTTCCCTGAAGAGCCCCGGTGAGCCGGAGAACCAAAGCCTGCGACTCATCCCGAGCCACCTTGATTTCGACCCCAGAGCTGACTGAATTTTGCGACATGACCCCTGCAATCTGCACAGGTTTTTTTGAGGGTAAAGCCTTAACAGGACTAAAGATTTCCTTTTACAGCTTCTTGACGTTGTTTGCGGTCTTGCGGTTATCCCCCGTTTTCAAGCGGAAAGTCTCCCCGATAAAGAGGTTTCGCATGTTAAAAATATCCAAAAGCATGTAAGGGTTTCCCCTATGTCTGAAATCGCCATTCCGCCTTCCTTTGGCCCGGAACCCCCGCTTATTGAAGCAGAGGAGTTGCCTTCATGGATTCTTTTGGAAGATGAGCGCCTGCTTGTCCTGAACAAGCCCGGGTGGGTGGTTTGCCATCCCTCAAAGAATGGTCCCTGGTCCAGTTTGGTGGGCGCGGCGCGGGAGTATCTGGGCGGCGGGACGGTTCACCTGGTTAGCCGGCTCGACCGGGAGACAAGCGGCCTCATTGTTCTGGCGAAAGACCGTGGCATGGCGCGCCTTCTGCAGATGGCTTTGCAGGAGCGCGCTGTGGAGAAACGGTATCTCGCCGTTGTCGAGGGAGTTTGGGAGAAGCGCAGTGAGCTTTCCAAGGCCATCGAAGATGATCCCGACACGCCCGTGGTGGTCAAGCAGCGCGTCGCGGTTGGGGGCGGGGGAACGAAGGCGCAAACGAGTTTTCTGCCCAGGGAAGCGGGTCCGAAGCACACGCTGGTGGAGGTGATTCCGCACACCGGACGCAAACACCAGATCCGCGTGCACGCACAATTCGCGGGGCATCCGATTGTCGGGGATAAGCTCTACGGTCCGGATCCGCTCCTTTACCTGCGCTTCATCGAGTCCGGGTGGACGCCCGAACACGGCGCGCGGCTGGCGCACTTTCGACAGGCCCTGCACGCTTGGAAACTCACCTTTCGCACCCGTGAGGGCGAATGGAGTTTTGAAGCACCCGAGCCGACCGATTTCACCCAACTATGGGCGCGACTGCGGGCTCAATGAGCGCCGCGCAAAAGGAGTCCGGTCGATTCATCGCCGGGCCGCGAAGGGGGCGGCCCCGAATTTTCGAAGGCTGAGGGCGACAAGGGGGGCGCACAAAATCTCGCTACGGCGATTCCGCAAGCGTCTTGCCGTCGCCGGGAGGGTAATCGGTGAACCGATGCGGGGTATTCTTGTTCAGGCCACTTTGAGATCTTTTGTGGCTCTGGTCGGTATGCGGAACCCCTGGATGAGCCACCAGATGAAAACCAGGCAACTGTAATACGTGATCGTGCCGACGATTTCGTGCATCAGATAATAGTTGTCGAGGCCGACAACGGGCGCGAGCACCACGATGATTACGATGCGGATGAAGTTAAAGAGGATCCCGCAGATTCCCGCCGTAAAGACCAGGAGGGCTTTGTCGACGAGGGGAAGAGGGCGGTAAAGGACGAGGAGCATACTCAGGAGAAGACTCGCCGTGAGGACACCAAAACCGTTGCACTCAGGCGCCACCAGGAAGGGCTGGTCGTTCGCAAAAAGGAGGAGCTGGGGGCCGTCTTCATTGGAGAGCAGGCGCAGATCAATTTCCTTGCCCAGGAGACCGAGAAACCACCCCGATCCCTGCGCCGCGACTCCCCGGAGGGGCCAGTCGAGCGCAGGCAGAAAGATCGCCAGCGCCGTGTAGGCGCCGAAGGCTCCGAGAAATGCCCCGACCACCCGGGCCATGGAACGCCCGAGAAGGTAAAGAAGGAAGGAGGCGAGGGCAAGAATGAGGCTGGGAAAAGCGACGAAGGCCCACCCGGTGATCCACGTAAGAACGGCTCCGGCATAGGCGGCGGCCAGCAAACCCACCGCCGGTGCGCCGAAGTCCCAGTTCAGACGAAGGGAAATGCGCTGGTCGACGACGAGAAAAACCCCCGCCATCCCCAGTACAACGAAGGCGTGGCGCAGTTGCTCCTCCGCGAGGGTTCGCCCCGTCAGCCAGTGCAAAATGGGCAAGAAAGTGAAAAAGGTCGCCGCGTAGATGAGCAGCGGTATCCATTCCCGCTGAAGAAATGCTGTAGTTTTGTTTGGAGACATTAGGAGGCGCGTGAGGGTTTGCGAAAGAGCCTGCCTACCGGACTATCGGGCAATCGAATTATTCCCGCCCCATTGCGCGAAAGGAGGGAGCGGGTCTTCACGCCAAAGACACCTTGGCTTCTTCAAAGAGAAACTTGTCCACGCGGTTGGCGGTGATAACGCCGTAGTTGATCGTGCCGAGCCAACCGGACATGATAATCCCCACGGAGCCCGCGTGGAAGAGGCCGGGCAATTGGTCGGGCAGGTCCTGGGAGACTTTGAGGCCCTCGAATTTGGTCCCGAAAGAAGTCCCGCCTATGTGCCGGGTGTAGCGGTTGACGGTGAGGGGCGTCGCTGCTTCGAGGTGTTCGATCTTTTCCGACACCCCGGGGATGAGTTTCTCCAAAGCGGCCACCGCCCCATCAATGAGGACCTGTTTCTCTTTCTCGTAGGTGGCGTCGTCGAGGTGAGCCCAGTCTTCCCAGCGCGCGTTGATGGAGGCCACAATGGCATAGCGCGGTTGCTTTTGGTGGGGACGGGTGTCGGGGTAATAAAAGGAAAAGGTGCGGCTGCTGGTGCGCATGCCGGTCAGTTCTTCCATGGAAAAGTGTTCCGCCTCCGAGGTGAAGACGAGATCGCCGCAAAAGGGGATGGATTCTCCCTTGCGCAGGCCCATGTAGACTTGGCAGGAACTCGTGTTGACCCGCACTTTTTCCGCTTCCTCGACAAAGGCCGGGGCAAACCGCGCTTTCCCCGCAAGCCGAAGGATGGTGTTCTTGATGTTGGCGTTGGAGACGACCGCGCGGCAGCGGATGGTGCGCGGCGGGTGGGTCTCCCCGGTATTTTGGCTTTGTGCCACCACACCGGTTACGCGCTCGCGACCGTCGGGCACCGGTTCGGTGAGGATTTCCCGCACAAGCGCGCATTTGCGCACTTCGGCCCCGTTGCCGCGCAGCTCCTCCACCATTTTCGTGATGAGCGTATCCGTGCCACCTTTGAAGATGTAGACGCCCTTGCTCATGAAGTTGGAAAAAACAATGCCGTAGGTGATCGCCGGATCCTCCATGGAGGATCCGTTGGCGTAGGAAATCGGCTCCATGAGGAGGCGGTGCACATCGTTTCGCCCGGGAAAGAACTCCTCGAACATCTCGCCCGTGGTCTGGCGGTCGTCATCGTAGAAGTTCATCTTCCGCAAGTGGTCGTAGAAAGCCTCCACGCGTTCCCGCTCCAGTCCGAAAACGTTCACGAGCTTTTCCGTGAAGTCGCTGCGGTCGAAGGTCGTTTGGATGTTCATCTGCGGATTGATGAACCGCACGTCGCTCAATTGATGGATGCGCTCGGCGATCTCACGCGACCAGTATTTCCGGCAAGACTTGATCATCCCCACAGGAAACCCGTGCAGGGAAATGTCGAAGATGTGCCCGCCGGGCCGCTTGAACCATGTGGCGAGTCCGCCAAATTGATAATGGTGCTCCAACACAAGGACGCGGTGCCCTGCCTTCGCGAGGCAGTTTGCGCTTGTGAGGCCGCCCAAGCCGCTTCCGATTACGATCACATCGTAATCTTCCGCGACACCTTCCAACCAATCTTTTGCCATACGTCGGAGAAAGCTGCACAGGCCCCGCCCCACCGCAAACCCGAAAAGCGTATTGACTTGAGCCGGTCCTGGCGGCCAAAAAGTGGACTGTGTGAGCGGCTACCTCTTCTTTCTCTACATTGTGGGGATGATTTTGGTCCCTTTGGCGGCCTTTCTTTTTGTCCTCTACGCCATCCAGCGGGTGCAAAAGGGTGGGGGCGCGTCCAAACCGGGACCGATGGAGGCGCTTGCCAAATCGCTGGGTTTGGGCACGGGCGGCGGAGATCCCTATCTGCCGAATACCCCGCTCCTGCGTGTTTTTCGCCGACCGGTTCAGGTGGAGGGCGATCTTTCGGGTTTTCGCGTTCTCATTCGCAAATACACCCAGGGTTCGGGAAAGAACCAAAGCACCTACACGGAGAGCGTGGTTTCCTTCCGAACACCGCTCCCTTTTCGTTTCACGCTTTCGCTGGAATCGCTCTTCACCCGAATTGGCAAATCTCTTGGCCTGCGGGATATCCCCACCGGGGATCCGTTCTTCGACGAGCGGTTCTATCTGCGGGGCAATGATCCTGAAAAAGTGCGCCTGGCCCTCTTTCCGGAGATTCGTGAGCGGCTCTTGGCCTGGCAACGCACACACAAAGCGGGCGGCTCTTTCGAGGCGCGGGATGCGGCTATCCGCTACTACGAGCAAGGCTCCCTAAGCCGACCCGGCGACATACGCCGATTTGAAGAGGTGACCCGTATCCTCGTGGAGCTCGCCGAAATTTTGGATGTTCTCGGCAGCATGGATACCTGAACGAGTTTCGCGCGGATTATTCCGGCGACGGGTTGGCGCACCCTTCACCCGCTACGCCTTGGCCACGGCGCGCAGGATCGCCTCGCTCACATCGATCCCTTTGGCGAACATACCGAGGTCAAAACTCTCATTGGGCGCATGCAGATTGTCTTCGGGGGTGAACATGCCGAGCATGATCGAGTCCATCCCGAGCACGCGCTGGAGGTCGCCGATGATGGGCACGCTGCCTCCCTCGCGCAGATAGAGCGGGGCGTTGCCAAAGGCGGCGCGCACAGCGTCATCCGCCGCCCGAAAGGCGCGCGCCAAAACCGGCGATTGGTCCGCCGGGGTATCCGACCGGTCGGGCGGCACAACGCGGTAGGGCGGCCCACTGTGCCCCGGTTCGATGTGGAGGCGCACGGTTGGGGGGCAGCGGTCCTTGAGCGTCGCAATCACCGCCGCTTCCACTGCTTTCGGGTCTTGCCCGGCAACGAGACGGCAGGAGATTTTCGCAAAAGCCCGCGAGGGGATAATGGTTTTCGAGCCCTCGCCCTGATAGCCGCCGCCCATACCATTGATTTCCAGAGTGGGCCAGAAACGCGTCGCTTCAAGAGCCGTGTAACCCGGATGCAAGGGGAGGGAGGGGACGCCCAGGCGCGCCGCCATGGCCGCCTCGCTCTCATCCAGGTGCGCCAGCTCGGCTCGTTCCCATGCCTCCGGCGATGTCACGCCATCATAAAAGCCGGGCACGTTCACCTGCCCGTCGGCATTGTGCAGGGTGGCGCACAACCGCGCCAAAACGGTCGCCGGGTTGGCCACCGCTCCGCCGAAGATGCCGGAGTGCAGATCCGACCTGGGACCCTCCACCACCACGTCGAGGCAGATGATTCCGCGCAACCCCGTGGTGATGGCCAGTTGCTCCGTGCTCGGACTCATCGTGTCGGAGAGCAGAACAAAATCCCCCTTCAGGCGATGGGCCTGTTTGCTGAGAAACGTTGCGAAACTGGGGCTGCCGATCTCCTCCTCCCCCTCAATGAGAAAGGTTAGCCGCAGGGGCAGATCCGGTTGGGCTTCGAGCAGCCTCGCCGCTGCGGCGATATGCACCATCATCGGACCCTTGTTGTCCGCCGCGCCCCGCCCAAAGAGGCGCCCGTCCTGAACGACGGGATCGAACGGCGGCGTGCTCCAGAGTTCGAGCGGATCAGCCGGTTGCACATCGTAGTGGCCGTAGATGAGGACGTGAGGCCACTCCGCCGGACCCTCGCGCCTCGCCAGCACGATGGGGTGTTTGGCCGTCGGCACGGTCTCCACGGCGAGGCCCATGCCCGCAAGCAGGCCCGAAATATGCTCGCGCGCCCCCCGCATGCCCGCCTCTGCACGGGAGTCTGTGGAAATACTTGGATGGCGGATAAATTCCCGCACCGCTTCAACTGGATCAAACATGCCACGGATTCAGTCGATCAACTGGCTATTTGGCAAGCGCCGCCCGCAATCGCCCCCGCTGTCGGGCGTGATTGAAGGCGCGATTTTGTTGAAGTTCCGGACTTCGGCGAGCTCAGTCGAGGCGCTTTAGCTTCAAAATGGATTCACAGCTTTGCGGGACAGGTTGACGCAGGCGCGAATCGCGGGAGACTTTTGGGAATGATCCCCCGCCGCGTCTTTCCGGAATTGCTCGACTCGTTGGAAGAAGGGGATCCGGCAGCCTTGCGAAACCGCCGGGATCTGCGCCGCCTGAATGCGGTCATGGGCAACCATCGATGGCTTTGCCGCCAGTTGGAGCGGTTGGTGCGGCCGGGCGACCGGGTGCTTGAGCTGGGCGCGGGAGATGGGGTGCTCCTGCGCAAACTGGACGCCCGTCTGCGGGGGCGGGGAGTCACCCTGAGCGGTCTCGACCGGTGCGCCTCACCCATCGGGTTGCCTGCCGGCGTGAACTGGATTCGAGCTGACTTGCTGGAGTTCGAGGGGTGGGCGGATTACTCTGTCGTCGTGGTCAATTTGCTTCTGCATCAGTTCGAGGATGACGCGTTGCGCGGCTTGGGTTTGCGCATGGGCGCGTCGGCGCGGTGTGTGTTGGGCAACGAAACGGTGCGGGGTCGGTGGCACGGCTTTATGGCACGGGCTTCCTATCTTTTGGGGATGGGGCCGGTGAGCCGCCACGATGCGGTGGTGAGCGTGCGAGCGGGTTTTCGCCCGGGTGAACTGCGGCAATTGCTTGGCTGGACGGAGGGTCGGTGGCGCGTGGAGGAGCATGTTTCCCTGCTCAGCGCCCTGCGCTTTTGCGCGCGGCGGGAGGATGAAAGAGGGCCATGAAGCGCCCGGTAACGATTGTGGGCGGGGGTGTGGCGGGGCTGGCGCTGGGGGTGCGGTTGCGCGAGCGCGGGGTCGGGGTGGTTCTTCATGAAGCGGGGAGCTATCCGCGCCACCGGGTGTGCGGCGAGTTTTTTGCCGGACAGGGGGAAGCTTATTTGCGGCGTTTGGGGGTGGTCGCGGAGACCGATGGACTGCCCCGGCACAGCGTTTCCCATTGGCAACGGGGGAGCGGTAAAACGGTTTCCATGAAGCTACCGCAGGGGGCGCTGGGGCTCTCCCGTCATCGGTTGGATCGCGATCTGGCGGCGCGTTTTGAGAGGCTGGGTGGCGACTTGCGGGCGGGCTCGCGACTGCCGGAGAAGGCGGGGGGGCGGCCCGGCGTGGTTTGGGCGGCGGGGCGGGCTCCGGATCCGCGCAGCCGCTGGGTCGGGTTGAAGGCGCATACGCTGCGGGCCGATCATCCGGAGGGTCTCGAAGTTCACTTCGGTGAGGGTGCCTATGTCGGCGTGTCGGCGGTGGAAGGGGATCGCCTGAATGTGTGCGGGCTCTTTCGAAAGCGTGAATGGGGTCGCGTGAAAAAGGAAGCGGCGCTTCCGCGGGCCCTCGAAGTGGCCGGGCTGGGGGCGCTCGCGGAGCGGGTTGCCCGACTCGGGTTGGATGAGGCGAGCTTCTCGGCGGTGAGCGGTTTACGCTTGGGTTGGCGGGGCCTGCCAGCGGACCGCATACACCTGGGCGATGCGCTTGCGGTGATCCCTCCCTTTACGGGAGACGGCATGAGCCTCGCGCTGGAGAGCGCGTTCCTTGTCGAAGAGCCCCTGGTTGCCTACGCGGAGGGGAAGTTGGATTGGGCGGCGTGCGTTGGCGGGAGCAACCGTTTGCTGCGGGTGCGCTTGGCGGGGCGCTGCCGGCGGGCGGCCTGGTTGCACCCGCTCCTGCTCAATCCTTTCGGTCAGCGGATGTTGCTTTTGGCCGCGCGCGGGGGTTGTTTGCCCTTTCGCTCTCTTCACCGACTCACGCACGGAACCGCCCCCGCCCATTGACGATGTACCTTCTCAGTCTCCAAACCGCTTTGCCTCCAAAATTCTTTCCGCAGGAAGCCTCATGGGAGGCCTTTCGCGAATCGGCCACGGCCCGGCGCCTCCGGGGCCGTTCAGTGAGCCTGGTGGAGAAGCTGCTTCGCCGGAACAACGGGATCGACGGGAGGCACTTCGCCCTCCTTCCCCTCGAAGACATTTTCGAGCGGGACGCGGAAAGCCTCAACCGGGGCTTTGAGGCGGTGGCTCCCCCTCTGGGTGCCCGCGCTTTGGCGGCCGCGCTGGACTCGGCGGGGTTGGCGGCGGGGGATGTGGATGCCCTCATTGTTTGCACTTGCACGGGCTACCTCTGTCCGGGGCTGAGCAGCTTTATCGCGGAGCAGGCGGGCCTGCGGGGGGACGCCGGACTTTTCGATCTCGCGGGCCTCGGTTGTGGGGCGGCCATTCCCTCGCTCCGCCTGGCCGCCGGGCTGGCGGCGGCGGATCCGGAAGCGCGCATCGGAGTGATCGCCCTCGAGGTGTGCAGCGCGGCTTTCTACATGGACGACGATCCGGGCGTTCTCATCAGCGCGTGTCTTTTTGGCGACGGGGCGGCGGCAGTGATTGTTTCGGGGACCCCGGGACAGGGGGCGGCTTGGCAATTCTCCGGATTCCGGAGCTTGCACTTGCCGGAGAATCGACAGGACCTGCGTTTTGAAAATTCGGGGGGCAAGCTTCGCAACCGCCTCCACCGTTCAGTGCCGCAGACGGCGGCTGCAGCCGTGAAGACGCTGGAGGCTGGCTTTCGCGCGAGCAACCCCGGACGCAACCCCCGCTATATCACGCACGGTGGTGGGAAGGATGTGCTCGACGCGTTGGAGCCGGTTGTTGGCCAAGCCTTGCCGGAAGCGCGCGCGGTTTTGCGTGAAGCCGGCAATATGAGCAGCCCGAGCGTGCTCTTCGCCCTGCGGCGCTATCTCGATGGGGAGGCCGGGGCGGACGACCTCCGGCTCATCAGCTTCGGCGCGGGTTTTTCGGCACATGCCTGCTCGCTCAGGCGCGGCGGGGCGTAGGGCTTTCGTCAGCGCCTGGGGTGTCTTCCCATTGTGCGGGGGCCCGCTCGCGGCGAAAGCGGGTGGGGGAGCAGCCCATGTATTTGGTGAAGCGTTCGGAGAGGTCGGCGTGCTTGTTGAACCCGCAGTGCTGGGCGATTTCCGCGATGCTGAGGTCGGAATCGAGAAGCATGCGGCCGGCCCGCTGGACGCGTTTGCGCATGATAAACTCCCGCATGGACTCGCCCCGTTGGCGGCGGAACTTTTCACTGAGGGTGCGCTCTGACATGGGAAAGCGCTCAAGCACATCCGCCACGGAAGGGGAATGGCCGCAGTTGACTTCTTTGCAGAGCCAGCGGGCGATGCGCGAGAGGAGGGGATCCTCGCAGGAAAAGCCGCCGGTCGTCTCGCGCTCGACGAGGCGCGCCCCTCGGATGCGGATGACGCTACCGGGCGCGTAGGCACCGTGATGGGCGGCGCGTTCGAGGTAGTCTGCCGCGTAGGCGCCGACACCGGCAAAGTTCGGCAAGATGGAGGTGAGGGGCTCGCCTTCGGAAGGGTCGTCGAGGCGGCTCCAGTCGTCATCCACCCCGACGAGGCCGATGGTCTCGGCGGTGTCCGGTTGGCAGCGGCGGAGGGCGCGGAGGAAGCGTACGGCAATGAGGTCGTTGGCTGCGAAAACGGCCGCACTCGGCCCCAGGAGGGGGAGCCATTCGTTCATTTCGTTGTTCTCGCGTTGCTCGATGGTGAAGGGGTCCATACGGTCCCGCTTTTTGAAGCTGAGGTTTCCGAGGAGCGGAAGGCCGCGCCGTTTCAGGGCCTTTTCGAAGGCTTCCGCCCGGCTACGGGAAAAGGCGGCGGGCGGATCGCCCACGAAGAAGAAGCGGGTGTAGCCGATGCCGGCGAGGTGATCGGCGGCCAGTTCACCAATCTCCGTGCTGTCGTAGTGGATGTTGATCGCAAACGGGCAGGGTGGGAGGCGCTCGGAGACGTTGATGAGAGGCCGGTGGATGCTGGCCGCCATCTCCCGCACGCGTTCGTTGCTCACAGGAAGGACGATTCCCAGGCATTCGGGGGCATCTGTGAGCCGTTTTTCGTGGCTGCGGATGAGGACCACGGGGAGCGGGCTGATCTTGCGCCAGCGGGTCTTGAAGGCTTGCTCGACGAGATTGGCGAAGGTGAGGCTGGGGGGAGAAATGAACTGCACGTAACCCGACATACCTCCGCATCATGGCGGTGTGCGCGGCGGAATCAATCTGTTCGGTGGCGGATGTGATGAAAAATGCGTCGACGGTCCGGAGCAGGCACCTCATTAAACCGCACTTCGTCAATCAGAGCCCCGGTGGTCCGCCGCAAGGTCCGCGCGCCTTTCCCACAGGTCGCCGCAGATACCTTCGATGAGGGAGGCCGTGGCCCACGGGTGGTAGGCGAACCACACGTTGGAGCGTTGTCCGTCAGCCAGGCGGATATCGAGAACATAGCGCCCGGCCTGGCAGAAATACTCCGTGGCCCAGCCGCGTTTCCCGAAAAAGAAGTCGTGATCGTGCCGATTAAAGGTTTGCAGACCCCAGCGGTAGATGTCGCGCAGGCGTTCCCCGAGGTAGGGATCGTTTGTGCGGCGGCGCGCATACTCGATGTCGTCGAGGATACGGTTGGTCATGGCGTGGACGACGGCATTGCCCACGGAGGTGATACTTCCGCCGGCGGAGGACCAGGGATGGGCGTCGAGGGGCGGTCCGGGCACGCGCACGTTGTGGCAGAAGACGAAGCTGAGCGCATAGTCGAGGCCGTGGCGGAGGCGTTGCAGGCGCTCCGGCTCCGGCGCATGTTCGTCGAGCAGACGGTTTAGGCGGATGTAGCCAAGGATGCCTTCGGCGTCGGCAGCGTCGGCAACATCGAGGGGCGTTTTCACGCATTCCATTCGGGCTACTCCGGAGGTGAAATAGTGCCGCTCGGCGCGCTCGGCGGCCATGAGCCAGTCCTTGCGGCCCGTGCGTGCTCCGTGGGCGGCGAGGGCGGCAGCCACCCAGCACCCGGCGAATCCTTCGTCATCATAGCCGCTACCCGTCTCCTCATCCCAAAATCGGGGAAACGCGCCCGCGTGGGTCGGGCTCGGGAGGATGGTTTCAAGAACGCGTGCGCTGAACGCGTCCCAGGCCGCGGGGGCCGTTTCGCCTGCGCGCTCCTCCCATTCGGAGGCCTTGGCGAGGTAGCACAGGGCCTGGCCGACCAGGTAGGCGGGGTGGCCCACGGGCTGTCCTTCGCTCTCGATCCATCGCGCCCACCAACCGCGGTTGCTCCAGATGCCGTCGATCTTCGCCGCGTAGGGAAGGCCCGTGCGGGGATTGAGCGAATGCGCCACGATGTCGTTAATCACCGCCCGCGCGGGGATGCGCCATTCGGGCCGTCCGAGACGCGCGGCGGCTTGCAACAGCGGGACGGCGATGACGAGGCCATTGGTCCAGGCGATGCCGCCTTCATGGAAGCGACGATAGGTCGTTTGCTCCGGCGGGGCGAGGGAGTAGCGGGGGGGCTCGCCGGGAGGCGCCTCCACCGGGTTCATCCAAATCAAGGCAAAGGTTTTACGCTCCGGTTCGTAGGCGTCTTCCACGATCGCCGCAGCCATGGCTTCAACGGCTTCCTTGGGGGGCTCGCCCGCCCGTGGGGGGGCGTGGAACCGGCGGTAGGTGTCTTCGAGAAGACGGCCCAGGCCGATACATTCCGCCCCGAAGCAGTAAACGAAGACATCTCCCGTGAACACCTCCCCCGGAGCGAGATGGAGGGCGCTCGCCGGGTCTTCGGAGGGCGGCTCGAAGGCGAAGGGGCTGCGGTAGAGACCGGGGTCGTCGCGGTGACCAAAGGTGCATCCGATCGCCGCCCGGCCTGCCTCCAGGGCACACCAGAATCCAATGGCCGGGTGGCCGGGCGGGGGTTGCGGTGCGGTCGACAGGGCGAGAAAGCCTTCCGCCGTGTGGAGGGCGGCGAGCGGATGCGTCAGTTGATCACTGCGTGCCGACCAGCGGGGGGCATGGGGTGGCTCGACCGGACCGGGGCGCAGGCGCGGAAAGTGGCGATGAAAGCTGCGCGCGAGAGGGTGGTCTCCCCGGTTGGTTCCGTAGAGAACTCCCGGCAGAAAGAAGCGTGGCGAGGACGTCTCCCGGTGCAGACCGACTTCGATCAGGCCGCTCCACGGAGCCTCCCCGCCGTTGCATACGCGGAGGTGAAAGCGCACCGGATCCCCCGCGCTGCCTCTGCCCTCCGCTTTCGCAAGTTCGGCGGTGAGGGCGGTAGCGGGGTCTCCGCAGCAGCGAAGTTCGAGCCGGAGCCGGGAATCAAGAAAGGTTCTGAGGGGGGGGCTATACATAGGGAGAGCGAATCGGCGGGGGCGAACACCGTCTTTCCCATACCTGAAGAGGTGGTCGCGGGCGGCAAGCTCTGAAATTCGGTTTTTCAGGCGGTCCCTCGCCGCCGGATGAGAGCGAAATCCGGCGGTTGGGGGCGTATGGCTGCGGACGAAGGCTTGCCAGCAACGTTGGTTTTGAAGAGTCTGGAAAATCATCGTCCGGTGGAATGTGAAATCCGGAAACCTGCCGGTCCTTTGATTTATTGGCCACGTTGACATGACACCGCTCGTTAATTGGATCGTGTTCTCAGTTGTTGCGTTACCCGGACTCTGTCTGATTTTTGCTGCAATCATTGAGCGCCAGTTCTTCCGGCAGCGGCGCTGGGAGTGTTGGGATATTGGCGGAGGTCCCGCCTTCGATTCGGGTGCCCAGTCTCTGAAAAGCGCTGTCAGAAGTTTGCTTCGTCTGGCGTATGCGCTCTTTGGTGAAGCCGGCGCACGAGCTCTCATGATGATGCTTGGTGCGAGTTACATCGTGATTATGTATTGGGTTTTCCGATACTTTCGTTAACCCCCTCCGCGCATTAATTCCGGGGAGGGAGATCGCCGAATGCCGGAAGGATTTCTGCCGGAATCCGGAAGACGCGGCACGGCACCCCCGCTACAATGCGCCCGTTCGTTGAGAACGCTTTGTGCGGAGTTCTCACCGCTATCCACATCAATCCCCGCGAACTAACAGATAAACACCAAACACCCCCCACCTATGAAATACATCACTTCTCTCCTATGCCTGGCTACAGTGCCTTTCGCCTCCGGCGCGACGGTCTTTTTGGATACGTTTGCCGACGACGACCGCACGGTCGACCCCGCCTGGTTTATCATCGGAGCGCCTGCGGCGGTTGACATCAACCAGGCCGACGGCGTCCTGTCCCTCGGGCGCACGCAATCCAATTCCCACACCTATCTGGCTTCTAATTGGAGCGGCACTTCCCTCGCCGTGGGAGATGCCCTTGCATTCGCCTTCCGCGTGAAGCTCACGGGCAACCAGGGCAACCGGAACAACGAAATCATGTTTACCATCGGTAACAACAACGGCACTGTGCCGACGGCAGACGGGCAGAATGTGTTCGCCGATGATTTCGGCTATGTCGTCGCTTTGGGCAGCGGCACCGGCACTGGCTCGATCCAGCGCGATGCAGGCACGGATAATTGGCTCGGGCGTTTTCCGGGCATTGACCACACCCAGATCACCGATTTCTCCTCGGCCTTGGCCATCACCGGCAGCTTTCAGACCTACACCCTCACGCTTACGCGCACGGGAGCCGGTCTCGATATTGAGCTGAGCAATGGTACGACCACCATCACAACGAGCGACACGAACGTGCCGGCCGAAGCCTTCTACACCTTCAACACGGTGACCTTCGGCTACTACAACCGGAACACGGCCAACTTCGTCGACGTTGACTTTTTCGAGGTGACATATTCGCCCATTCCCGAGCCTTCGGCTTATGCGGCTCTTTTCGGTCTTCTTGCCTTGGCCTGCGCGCGCTATCGCCGCCGCTGAGCTCCGGCCGTCTTCACCGGTCAACCTCTCCAAGCCATCCTGTGATCACCTGATCACAGGATGGCTTTCTGTTTTTGGCGAAGCCAGTCAGAGTGGCGGCAGTCGAGGCTGCCCGGTTTTTTAGAGAAGTTTGTGGGAAAATCCTTTGTTGAGAAGGCGTAACGGCATAAGCCTGAGATGACTTGGCGCTGGAATTCAAAGGGGGGCGCGCTTCGTCACGGCTGAGCTCGACGGAAGCCACCGTGCCAGCAGGGATACCGCTTTCGCACGAGATTCTCCTGGCGCACATCGGTTTGCACCCGAACAGCCAGAGGCATCCCTGAATTCCGCCATTTGACTGAATTTATAGGTGTTGAATCAACCTGAGCGTAATAACTTCATTTCGGCAAAATGCGGAAAATACTTATTTTCAGGTTGACGGCACTGCTCATTTTGAATCGTTCTTGGGAATGTCTCAGCTGATTGATTCACATCGTGTCTCCCTCTGTCCACTGCGAGAGATCTCCCGTCGTTGGTTATTTGCTGTTTCGCTGCTAGTCGCCTCGGGTCCGTGGACGATGGCTCAAGTAACGGTCAATTTCGACCTGTCTTTGAGTTCAGTCGACGACCCCGGGGCGACTTACACCAACTTGAATCAGGCAGAAGCCGGACCCATAGACAGCTTTGTGATCGGCTTTCAAGTTACGCTCCGGAGTGTCGCTGGCAATCCGGTGAACATCGGACCCTTGGCGGCCTTTTGCAGCGAGCTTGCGGAGCAAATCCGAGAGGGAAATTTCACTTTCCAACTGGCTCCCCTCTCCGGCCTGGCTGCTGGCACGGCCGGCCAAAGCGGAACCCCCAGTTCGAATATACCGGTTGGGGGAATCGGTTCCTTGAGGGCGGCGCAGGTTGCCTGGCTGTTTGATAATTTCTACATTTCAGACCAGCTCAGTGAGTGGACGCAGAGCGTGCAGGAGCCGCGGCTTCATGCCTTCCAGCTGGCACTTTGGGAAGTTACCCATGATACGGGTCTCGATTTATCGGGCGGCTCTATCTTCTTCTCCGGCCAGCAAAACGATCTGCTTCGCGATAACGCCATCGGCCTCGCCCAGGAGTGGCTCGACGAGCTCAGTCTCGAAGGCATCGATGAATCCTACACATCCCAGGAGTTCGAGTTTTATGCCCTCACGAGTGTCAGCGGCAACAACGGCGCTGGATTCCAGGATTTGGTTTTGGCGGCCAGAAGAGATTCCGAAACCGTGTTGACGATCGAAGCAAACATCCCCGAGCCGCGGGTGGCGGCCCTCTTTGCCGGGCTTCTGGCGCTCGCTTGGGTCTTGCGATCCCCCCGGAAGGCTCCATAGCGGCCCCTCTATTCAGCACCTTATGGTGTGGGAATAAGTTTTTACAATGTTCTGAACATTGCAACATTGACAGACCTGAAACAAGTGTTTGGGTGGCTGAATGGGTCGAAAATTTTGTCGTAGACTACGGTATCCACGGTTGGCTTGCCACCACCTTATTTCGCGGGTGGTGCAGAAAAGGCGGCTGATGGATGAGGAGGCGATGGAGGCGATGCGGCATATTATGCGGTCGCAGGCGGCGTTTGCGGGGATGGAGGTGCTGACGTATTGCTTCTTGGCGAATCACTTTCACATCTTCGTGCGGCTGGATCCGAAGGAGACGGAGAATCTGGACGATGCGGGGCTGGTGGGGCGCTTTCGGGCGCTGTATGGGGGGACGCGCTGTGCCTCGCTGGGGATCGATGCGGATGATCTGGAGGAGATTCTGAGGAAGAATGGGGACTCCGCAGAGGGCATCCGGCGACGCCTGAAGGCGCGGATGGGGGATGTGTCGGTCTTCATGCGGGAAGTGAAGACGCGCTTTACTTTGTGGTATAACGGGGAGCACGGAACAGTGGGGACTTTCTGGGCGGAGCGTTTCCGCAGTGTGATCGTAGAGGCGGATAGCGAGGCGCAAAGGATGGTGGCGGCTTACATCGATTTGAACCCGGTGCGGGCGGGCTTGGTGGAGGATGCGAAGGACTATGGATTCAGCGGGTTTGGAGAGGCTTGCGCGGGTGGCTCGGCCGCTCGGCGGGGAATCGCCCGGATCGAGGGCAGGATGACTTGGACGACGAAATGGAACGAGCGCTACCGTGCGCGGTTGTGCAGCCGAATGGGTCCGGGAATGCGGCCTCACCGGGGAGACCAGAGGACTGAGGCAGCCGGTGCAACGAAGGAGAAAGGGATGCCTGGAGGCGTTGTTGCGGAAGGATCCGGGCTTCGCTCAAAGATCCGCGCTTTCAGTGAGAGCTGGGTGGTGGGGTCGGTTGGGTGGGTGGAAAGCTTCTGTTCGGTCAATGGGTGGCTGGGGTATAAGAAGGGAAGAAAGGCCCGACCGGTTAGGCCGGAGGGCGGTGACGACTTCGCGACGGTCGCGACCGTGGTGAAACGCCACTGAAAAAGGGGACAGCCTTTGTGATCACACCCCGGCGGCGATCAGATTCGCCTAATACCTTGCATTCGCGACGGGGTTGGATTTTTCTATTTGGTTTTTTGAATCGTGAAATCCGAAAGCAATCAATCCGCCATGCAAACCGAAGAAACCGCGACGAATCGCGAGAACCCAACCCGTCCGATCATTGATGGCGTGGAGCCGGTGGAAAACGGAAGCCCCGCTGCCGATACAGCTGCCGAAAACACCTCCGCAGGCGATGCCGGGGAAGCCTCCGATCTGCTGAAGAAGCTGGATGAGACCACGGCGGCTCTCGAAGAGGCGAAAGAGCGCCAACTGCGCCTCATCGCCGAGATGGACAACATGCGCCGCCGCCACCTGCGCGACAAGGAAGACACCCGCAGGATCACGACGGCGGGGCTCTTGGAAGATCTTTTGCCGGTGGTCGACAATTTCGCCCTCGGCCTTCAGGCCGCCCGGCAACACGAGGGCGGCGATGCCTTTGCCCAGGGCTTTGAGATGATCCTCGGGCAGTTCCGCTCTTTCCTGCAACAACAGGGGGTGGAGGAAATCAACCCCAAGGGTGAGCCCTTCGATCCGAAGTGGCAGGAGAGTGTGGCGCACCTCGCGCACGAAGAGGTGGCCGAGGGGCACGTCATTTCCGTGGAACGCATTGGTTACCGCCTGGGCGAACGCCTCCTGCGGGCGGCGGCGGTCGTGGTCTCGAAGGGCGGTTCTTCGGCGGAGGCCTGATCCATCATGGCGAAAGCGGATTATTACGAACTCCTCGGCGTCTCGCGTGATGCCGGAGCCGACGAAATCAAAAAGGCTTACCGGCGCAAGGCCGTGGAGCTGCACCCCGACAAACACAAGGGGGACAAGCAGATGGAGGAGCGCTTCAAGGAGGTCTCGGAGGCCTACGAGGTGCTCAAAGATGCCGACAAACGGGCCGCTTACGACCGCTACGGCCATGCCGCTTTCAGCAACGGTGGCGGCGGGGGTGCGCGGGGCGGCGGCTTCCACGACCCGTTCGATATCTTCCGCGAAGTCTTCGGCGGTGGCGGGGGAGGCGGCGGCTTCGAAGAATTTTTTGGCGGCCGGTCTGCCCGCGGAGGTCCCCAGCAGGGGGATGACCTGCGCTATGATCTCGAAGTCTCCCTTGTCGAGGCGTTCCGGGGCACGGAGAAAACGATTCGCTACCGCGCTCCGGTGACCTGTGACCACTGCGCGGGCTCGGGGGCGGAACCGGGCTCCAAGGTGGTGACGTGCCGCACCTGCGGTGGGGCCGGGCGGGTGATCTCCTCGCGCGGGTTTTTCCAGGTGCAGCAGACCTGCCCGACCTGCGGGGGCGCGGGCCGCATCCCGGAGAAACCCTGCTCGAAGTGTAACGGCGAGGGGCGCGTGATCGCCGATCGCGAGATCAAGGTGCGCATCCCGCCGGGCATCGATACCGGTCAAAAGCTCCGCTCGGCGGGCAATGGCGCGGCGGGACCGCAAGGGGGGCCTCCGGGCGACCTCCTCATTGTTGTGCACGTGCGCCCGCACGATCTTTTCGAGCGCGACGGCGACGATCTTCACTGCCTCGTGCCCATCAAGTTCACCCTTGCCGCGCTTGGGGGCACAATTGAAGTGCCCACGCTTTCCAACGAGTCCGGCCTGGTCACTCTGAAGATCCCGGCGGGCACGCAGGACGGCACCGTCTTCAAGTTGCGCGACCGCGGGATGCCGCGCCTGCGGGGCGGGGGCAACGGCAACCAGTTTGTGAAGGTGCACATCGAAGTGCCGCGCAAGCTCACCTCCGAGCAGCGCAAGCACCTCGAAGCCTTTGCCGAAGCCTGCGGCGATGCCGAACGCCCCACGGAGGGCGGCTTTTGGGAAAAGGCCAAGCGCATTTTCGAATAGCCAAAGTGGCCCCCTTCGCACCTTTTAGCACATGCGATTTCTCATTCTCGGATCGGGTTATGGTTCCAATGCCGAGGCGCTCCTCAAGGCCTGGAAGGATGGCAGCCTGGGCCGGGCCACGCCCGTGGGTATCCTCTCCGATAAAGCGGACGCCCGCATCCTCCAGTTGGGGCCGCGGTTTGGGATCCCGGCGGACTACGTCGAGAGCGGATCGAAGCGAACGGTCTTCGATCCGGAAGCGGAGGCTCGCTGGATCGCCGCCATTCGGGCAACGGGGGCGGAATGGGTTGTCCTCGCGGGCTTTATGCGCGTCCTCAAAAGCGGCTTTTTGAATGCCTTTCCCCGCCGCATCATCAACCTGCACCCGAGCCTGCTTCCCAGCTTCAAGGGCCTCCACGCTATTCGCCAGGCCCACGAGTATGGGGTGCGTGTGACCGGATGCACGGTTCACCTCGTCACCGAAGATCTCGACGGCGGACCCATTCTCGACCAGGCGGTGGTCCGGGTGGAGCCGGGCCTGCCCCTGGAGGATCTGGAAACGGCCGTGCACGCCGCCGAGCACCGCCTTCTGCCCACCGTTGTGCGCGCGATCGCGGAGGGGGCCTACGGGGACATTGTCTGATCCCTCGATCTATTTTCCCATGATTGAAATCCGCTTACCCGTCACCGCCGACTTGGCGAATGGTCTTGAAGCTCACTTTTGTGAGGACTACCAGGAAAACTGGTTGCTCTACGAAGATGCGGCGAAGGCGGTCCATGAGCTGCGGGGCTTTTTTGAAGACCGGGCGGCGGCGGAAGCCGCTCTCGGAGAGCTGCGGGACGTTTTCCCCGATCTGCCTGCGGGAGCGGGCCTGGTCGAGGAGCGGCCGGTGGCCGACGCCGATTGGAAGGAGGCCTACAAGCTCCATTTCCGCCCGTGGACGGATCGGGGCCTGCACTGGGTGCCGGTCTGGGAGCAGGCCACATACGATTTGCCCGTCGGCGATGTGCTCATCCCGCTCGATCCCGGCATGGCCTTTGGCACGGGTAACCACGAAACCACGCGTCTCTGCGTGCGGCGTCTCCTCGACGTGCGCGATGCCTGGGGTGCGGGGGCGCTTGGCGGGAAGGCAGTCATCGATGCCGGTTGCGGATCGGGCATCCTCGCGCTCTCCGCGCGCAAGCTGGGCTTCGGCGAGGTCTATGGGTTCGATATCGATCCCGACGCGGTGCAAATCAGCGAGGAAAACGCCGCGCTCTGCGATCTCACGGGAGCCATCGAGTGGCGGAGGGACGACCTCGTGGGGGGATTGGATGGGCGGCAAAGCGATATCCTCATGGCCAATATTCTCGCGAACATCCTCATGGACCACGCCGACCGCCTGCTCGCAGCGGTGAAGCCCGGTGGCTGGCTCATTCTCAGCGGTATTCTCGCGAAGGAGGCGGAGACGGTGCGCGCGTGTTTTGCGGAGCGGGCGGCGATTGTCTGGGGCGTTCAAACCCCCACTGACAGCCGCACCGACGGCGAATGGGCGGATGTCTGTCTCAGCCGGGGGAAGGAGTCCGTAACCTCGAATCTCTGATTCGGGGCCTTCCGGGGCGTGATATCCGCCCGAGAGTTTTGCTCTCTCGCAGCCAGCGCCGCCTCTTATCGCCCCGAGCCGATTGTCACTTCACCGGAGTGCAGGCGGTGGGTTTGCCCATCGGTCGCCTGCAGTAGGAGCGCGCCATCGCCATCAATGCCGGCGGCCTCACCGCTGAGCTCGCGCCCGTTCATGCTCGCGCGGATGGTCTTTCCTGCGAGGGCATCATACTTTTTCCAGAGCATCGGGAAGGCTTCCCGGTGGGTCTCGGCGATGAAGGCCTCGTAGAGCTGAAAGACCGTTTCGATAAACCCTGCGGCAACGGCGTTCACGGGGAGAGGAGCGGATGCATGCTCGGTGAGGGTTGTGGCGACCCGGCTTGCCTCCGCCGGCCAGGCGGCGGTGTTTCCCTGGATGTTGAGACCGATGCCGATAACGAGTTCCCGTGTGAGGTCGGCGTCGATGCGGGCCTCGGTGAGGATGCCGGCCACCTTGCGTCCCTGAATGAGGAGATCGTTGGGCCACTTGACCTGCACCGGTACGCCCCAGGCCCGCTCGAGGTAATCGCACAGGCCCGCGCCCATCCAGAGCGTGATGGTGGCAATGCGGCGGTGCGCGATGCGCGGGCGGAAGGCGAAACTCGCGTAGAGGTTGCCCTCGGCGGGGCTGTGCCAAACACGCCCCAGGCGCCCGCGACCCTTCGTTTGCCCGGCGGCGGCAACAACGAAGGGAGCCGTCCCGCTGGTCGCGAGGAGGCGCTCCGCCTCGCTGTTGGTGCTGTCGATGGAGGGGTGGAAGTGGAGCGTTCGCTCTGCGCCGGTGAGGGCAAGGTGCGCGGCCACAAGCCGACCGTCGAGGTGGGACGGTGTTTTGAGCAGGCGGTAACCCCGGTTGCGCACCGCTTCAAAGACAAAGCCGTTCTCGCGCAGTTTTTCGAGGCGCGCCCAAATGGCGACGCGGGTGAGGCCCACCTCCTCGGCCAAAACGCTCCCGGAGACAAAGGCATCCCCGGCGGCGAGGAAGGCGCGGAGTAAGTGGATGTCGGTGGGGTTCATGCTGATGTATCGGGTATATCCATACCGATATCTTTCCAAACGCTTTGGTGAACCGTGGCTCCGGTGGAGATAAAGTCGAGCGGGAGGCCGCGCAAACGGGGGAGGCGTTCAAGCGTGATGCCGCCGCTGGCCTCGGTGGCAGCGCGCCCGTCGATGAGGGCGAGAGCCTCGCGGAGGGCGGTGTCGTCGAAGTTATCGAGGAGGAGAATATCCACCCCGGCCTCGAGGAGGGGAGGGATTTGCCGGATCCCATCGACCTCCGCTTCGATGGCGAGATCGGGCCAGGCCGCGCGGGCGCGGCGGGCGGCCTCGGCGAGCGGTGTGCCTTCGGTGCTTCCTCCGGCGGCGAGGTGGTTGTCTTTCAGCATCACCCGGTCAAAGAGGCCCATGCGGTGATTCCAGCCTCCGCCCGTGGCAACGGCATACTTGTGCAGGACGCGGTAGCCGGGAATCGTTTTCCGTGTATCGAGCAGCCGGATACGTGTGTCCCCGAGGGCTTCGACGTAGCGTGCGGTGAGGGAGGCGATGCCGGAGAGGTGCTGGAGGAAATTGAGAATGACCCGCTCAGCGGAGAGGAGATGGCGGGCGGGCCCATGAAGGGTGCCGAGGCATTGACCCCGCGCCAAGAGTTGACCATCGCTCGCCAGCGGGACAAAGTGACCGCCCCCGTAGAGACCGAGGATGGGGGTGACCAGGGGCAGACCGCAGACCACCAGATCCTCGCGCGCGCGCAGTTCCGCCACAATCGCCACATCCGCCGGAAGGAGCGCGCTGGAAACATCACCGGAATGGCGGGGCGCAGCGGCGAGCCCGAAGCCCTCCAGATCCTCCGCGCGGGCGCGTTCGAGTAACGCATTGATGGCCGCCGGATCGATCGCTTCCCAGCGCAAACGGGAGCTGAAGCGATCAGCAAAAGGGGAGGGGACGGAGCCGGTGGAAGTCAGCGGGGGCATGGGGAGGGTTCAACGGCGGTGCGGATCTGGCTGGACCCAACACGAGAGCAACAGAGGCGTGCCAGGCACCTTGGGCGAAAGAGTAGTCCGGCTGATTCATCGCCGGACCGCGACGGGAAGACGGCTGCAAATTTTCGAGGGCGGCAGGCGACGAAGTCGGCGTTCGAAGGGCGGAGAGAATACCTCCGCCGCCGGTCGACCGCTGAAGCTGGCCGACTGCTGAAGTCGCGCCGTTTCCTGGTGTGAGAAGCGAAAAACGGAAGCCACCAAATTTGCACAAAACACCTCACACCGATTTCGTGAGTTCGCCGTAGAGCTCCGGTCGGCGGTCGCGGAAGAAACCGAAGGAGGCGCGGGCGAGGTGGATGGCATCGAGATCGAAGGTGGCGAGAATATGGCCGGTTTCGGTATCGCCCACTTCAGCAACGAGCTCCCCGCGATGATCGGCGATGAAGGAGTGCCCGTAGAAGGTTTGCCCGTCTTCGTTGCCGATGCGGTTGGCCGCGACGACGGGGATGACGTTGTGCACGGCGTGGCCGACCATGGCGCGTTGCCACATGGCGGAGGTTTCGAGATCGGGCTCTTCCGGCTCGGAGCCGATGGCCGTGGGATAGAAGAGGATTTCGGCTCCCATGAGGGTCATGGCACGGGCACACTCGGGGAACCATTGGTCCCAGCAGATGCCCACGCCGAGCCGGCCAAAGCGCGTATTCCAGACGCGGAAGCCGGTGTTGCCGGGCCGGAAATAGAATTTCTCCTCGTAACCGGGGCCATCGGGGATGTGGCTCTTGCGGTAGGTGCCGAGGGCCGAGCCGTCCGCATCGATGAGGACGAGGCTGTTGTAGTAATGATTGCCCTCCCGCTCGAAGATCGAGGTGGGGATGACGACCCCGAGTTCTTTGGCCAGCGCGGACATGCGCGCCACCGCCGGATGTTCATCGGCGGGATAGGCGGCGCGGAACCAATCTTCCTTTTCCTCGCGGCAAAAGTAGGGCCCCTGGAACAGTTCCGGGGGGAGGATCACCTGGGCTCCATCGGCGGCCGCCGCGCGCACGTGCCCGGCGACAAGTTCAAGGTTTGCCTGAAGGTCTTTGGAGAAAGCCGCCTGGATGGCGGCGACCGTGATGGTGCGGGGCGCGCTCATGGTTCACATGCCCTCCTCGGGAACGTCGATGATCGTGAACATGAGTTCGGCCGAGCAGGCGAGCTTGCCTTCCACCGTGCAAACGCCCTCGCACACGGCGATCCGCTTGTTGCGCACTTTGGTGAGTTTTACGTGGATATCGAGGCGGTCACCCGGCACCACGGCACGCCGGAATTTCACCCGCTCCGCGCTCATGAAGAGGGCCACTTTGCCCTCCGAGGAGACTTGCCGGAGCATCAGCACGCCCGCCGCCTGGGCAATCGCTTCGATCTGGAGCACTCCCGGCATGACCGGATTGCCGGGGTAGTGACCCACGAAATACGGCTCGTTGATGGTGACATTCTTGATCGCGTAGAGTTCCTCGTTGCTCACGATTTCCGTGACACGGTCGATCATCACGAAGGGATAGGCGTGCGGCAGCATGTCGAGGATACGCCGGATCATCACTTGCTTTTCGTCCGGGCCGATAATGCGGGGACCGGTGGAGCGCGCGGGCTTGCGGATGGGCTCCAGGGCGGCCGGTTCCGGTTTCGCATGGAGGCGCGCGTGGAGGCGCTTGGTCAGTTCGGCGTTGAGTTTGTGACCCGTGCGCACGGCCACGATGTGAGCCTTGAGGCGCTGCCCGAGGAGCGCAAGGTCGCCCACGATGTCGAGGATCTTGTGGCGGACAAACTCATCCTCGAAGCGCAGGGGTTCCTTGGAGAGGATTTGGTTGCCCTTGATGACGATGGCCGAGTCGAGGCTCCCGCCCTGGATCTTGCCCATCTTGAGGAGCGGCTCGATGTCTTCGTAGATCGTGAAGGTGCGCGCCGGGGCGATTTGCGCGATGAAGGTCTCCGGATCGATGTCGACAGAGAGGTGCTGTGTGTGGATGCCGCGATCATCCGTGCTTGTGCAGGTGATCTTGAGCCCGTCGTAGGGGAGGGCGATGATGGAGCGGTTGCCATCCGTCACCGAAACCGGTTCGGAGAGGGTGTAGTAGGTGCGGTCAGCCTCCTGCTCGACCGGTTCGGCCATTTGAATGAGGTTCACGAAGTGCTTCGCGGAGCCGTCGAGGATGGGCGGTTCGGAGGCGTTGAGTTCGACGACCACATTATCGATCCCGCTTCCCACGAGGGCAGCGAGGACGTGCTCAATGGTGTGCAGGCGGGTGTGCCCCGACGTGATGTCGGTGCTGCGCACCAGATCGTCGTTCACCAACTCGATCTGAGGGCGGACTTCCGGCCGTCCGTAAAGATCTACGCGACGGAAAACAATGCCGTGGTCGGCCGGAGCTGGCTTGAGTGTGAGGGTAACTTCCTGACCGGTGTGGAGGGCCTTCCCGTGGGTGGTCACCTCGCGCAAAATAGAACGTTGCTTCATGCGAATTGGGAAAACAAGAGGCCCGACCGGGCGAACATACAGGGCGTTTGCATTACGAATTTCGAAATTTGAGTGATGAAAGCGGGCGGACCGCAAGCAGGGGCCCTCCACAATTTTTAACCCCCATTATGCCGTCACGGGGAAACAGTTGTAAAGACCCGAGATAGGGGCTCTTTGGCGCAAGGGATCCCCTCCCGGTCCCCTTGTTTTTTGGTTCAATCCTTAAAATGGAGAGCGTGAAAGGGGTTGTGCCGGCGCTCTTCCTTAACTGTCGTGGCAGGGCCATGTCCGGGGCAAAGAACCGTGTCTCCCGGGAGCGAAAGGATCTGTCTGCGGACCGCGGTGAGTGCCTCCTGCCAGGCATTGGCCGCGCCCCCCATCGAGCCGGCGAAGAGCGCATCTCCGACAAACGCGATGTTTCGATCACCCAGGGGCACAAGGTAGGTGAGCCCATCCGGTGAATGTCCCGGTGTGGAGCGCACCTCAACAGTGAGCGTGCCTGCCCGAATACAGTGGCCCGCAGAGAGCGGGATGGCGGAGGAGACGGGTTCTCCGGACGGAGCGTAGACGGAAAGATGCGGAAGCTCCCGGCGGAGCGCGGGCAGGGCGAGGATATGGTCGGCGTGCGCGTGCGTGAGGAAAAGGCCGCGCGGCGTGAGCTTGTTCCCTCGGAGGTAATCGAGCAGAAGCTTCTCGTCTGTGCCGGTATCGAAGATGGCGGCGTCGCCGGAATTTGCGTCATGGAGAATCCAGGCGTTCACGCGCATGTTCCTGAAGGCGGTGGAAATTTGCTTTAGGCCGGTGAATCGCTCACGAGCCGGCTCCCATGAGCGTTTGCCGATTGCGAGGAGCGCATCGGCGTCGAGTTGGAGCAGAGGAGCCAGGGCCCGCGCGGTGACTTCCTCCACGCAGCCGTCGAGGGCATTCGTCACAGCCGCGCGCGAAAGGCCACTTCGTGAGTGGAGTGTTTCCACGTCCAGTTGCCATCCGCTCAGGGCCTTTTGCAGGATGTCTTCGTAGTCGTCTTCCAGAGGTATCTTCATCGGATGTATCGGAAAAGTAAGGGCGGCTTCACTGTTCGCAACTTCTTCCGTCACGGAGGGGTTGAAGGTTGTGAAAAGTGCTTGCATTCACGGACTTTTGCGTTAGCGATTATCGGAAAAGCGGTATTTGTCTTTTCATCACGCCGACTTGCTATCCCAACCAACTCTGAGAACACCATGAAGAAAACTTCCTCATCAGGTTCGCCCCTTGCCTTCGAAGTCGATGGTGCCATCTACGCGGATTTAGTGAGTTTGGAGTCCCGTCTCGGGCTCAAATCACTCTCGGCTGTAGTCGCTCATGCACTCAGTCAGTATGATTTTTCAAAGGTGCAGGCGGCTTCTTCCGATAATCGGCAAATGTCCGTTCGTGTGACGGACGAACTCCGCAAGGAACTGCTGAAACACTCTCGTGCAAACAAGGTGAGCGTGGCATATCTGATCCGTGCTGCTTTGAATGCGTTTGTCACGAATCCCCCCGACGGGGGTTCACTCACACCAGGTCAACCAGCTATGGCAAAAAAGAAATCAGCAACGAAAAAGGCAGCCGCCAAAAAGGCTGTGAAGAAGGTAGCGGCAAAGAAAGCAGTGAAGAAAGTGGCGGCAAAGAAAGCCGTCAAAAAGGTCGCCGCGAAGAAGGCCGTGAAGAAAGTCGCCGTGAAAAAGATTGCCGCTAAAAAGGCGGTAAAGAAGGTCGCGGCAAAAAAAGTCGCCGCGAAAAAAGCGGTGGTTAAGAAAGTGGTAGCTAAAAAAGCGGTCAAGAAGGCTGCGGCGAAGACGGTGGCGAAAAAAGCCGTCAAGAAAGCTGCGGTGAAGAAGGCCAAAAAGTAATCGGCCAGCCGTTTCCGCCAAGGTCTTTTACCCCGGCTTTGCTTTAAATCGCGCCGGGTTCTTGAGTTTCAGCCATCTCTGATGGGAGGACGCCTCCCCTCGGGGATGGTTTGTTTTTTTGCCAAGGTCTCCGCGGCCCCGGACACCTTACTCAGGTGAAGGCAGACTGACATCATTGGCAGAATTTGGCAGGAGGAAGCGGTCGTGTAGCGCGATCCCATCTTGGGGTCAGCGCGTTCGGTCTGCGGCTCTTCGGGGGCGGTGAAAGTTCCGCGACCTCCGCCTTTCCCACGCCGCAGAGCAGGGGGCCAAAATGGCCTCCCTGCTACGGAAGATGCCCTCCACGCAGCGAAATGATAAAACGCGTTGCGGATTCAAAAAGTGTCTAGATCGCTTCACCTCAGTCAGGTTCGGCGGGATGGGCGGTATCGTTTTTTCGGAGGCGGGCGTTTGGTAATGGTTTTGCCTTCGCGGAGGGCATCGATCTGATCGCGGAGGACGGCAGCGCGCTCAAATTCCAGGCTGCGCGCGGCTTCGAGCATGGCCTCTTCCAGTTCGGCGATAACGGCCGCCACATCCTCGTCGCCCCGTGCTTCCATCACGGAAACGGGGTCGGCGGTTTCCTTCTTCTTTCCCTGGTGGAGGCTGGCTTGGATGCCACGCTGCACTCCCTTTGGTGTGATGCCGTGCGCGGTGTTGAAAGCAGTTTGCTTGTCGCGGCGTTCCTGGGTGACACGGAGGGTTTCGCGGAGGGAGTCGTTCATCTGGTCCGCATAGAGGATGACGCGACCGCGCTCGTGCCGGGCGGCCCGTCCGGCCGTTTGGATGAGGCTGGTGGTGCTCCGCAGAAAGCCTTCTTTGTCCGCATCGAGGATGCCCACGAGGGCCACCTCGGGTAGATCGAGCCCCTCCCGCAAGAGGTTAACGCCCACGAGCACATCGAAGTCGCCCCGCCGGAGATTGCGCAGGATCTCCACGCGTTCAATGGCATCGATATCGCTGTGGAGATACTCCACGCGGATGTCGCGCTCGCGCAGGTAACTGGAGAGGTCCTCGGACATGCGCTTGGTCAGCGTGGTAACGAGCACCCGCTCTTCCGCCACCACCGCCTTTTGCACTTCGCCGATGAAGTCTTCCACCTGCCCGGTGGCGGGACGCACTTCCATGACGGGATCGAGGAGCCCCGTCGGGCGAATGACCTGCTCGGCCACCACCGCGCTGCGGGTGATATCGTCCGCGCTGGGAGTGGCGGAGACGAGGAGCGTTTGCCCAACCATATTGCGCACTTCTTCGATGCGCAGAGGCCGGTTGTCGAGGGCACTGGGAAGGCGGAAACCAAACTCCACGAGGCGCTCCTTGCGCGCGCGGTCCCCATTGTACATGCCCCCAATTTGCGGCACCGTGACGTGGCTTTCGTCGATCACGAAAAGAAAATCCTTGGGAAAGAAGTCGAGCAGACAGAAAGGGCGTTGGCCGGCGGTGCGCCCGCTCAAGTGCAGGGAGTAGTTTTCGATACCCTGGCAAAAGCCCATTTCCTGCAGCATCTCGATATCGTATTCCGTGCGCATGCGGATGCGTTGAGCTTCAATGAGGCGTCCGCTGGACTCAAATTCCGCCACGCGCTGTTCAAGTTCCCCGCGGATGGCGGCAATGGCGCGCTCCACTTTGTCCTTCGGCGTGATAAACTGATTGGCCGGATACAGGTGGAATTGGTCGAAGCGCGCACCCGTCCGCCCGGTGAGGGGATCGAGTTCCGCGATCATTTCAATTTCATCACCCCAGAATTCCACGCGGATCGCGCTCTCCATGTAGGCCGGGAACACATCCACGGTCTCGCCGCGCACACGGAACTTGCCCCGCGTGAAGCTCACGTCATTGCGCTCGTAAAGATTCTCCACGAGGCGTTCGAGGAGGGCATCGCGCCCGACCTCCTCTCCGACTTTCAAAGGAATCATCATCTCCTTGAAGTCATCCGGTGAACCCAGGCCGTAGATGCAGGAGACACTCGCCACCACAATCACATCCCGCCGACTGATGAGGGAGCTGGTGGCAGCGATGCGGAGGCGCTCGATCTCGTCGTTGATCGAAGAATCCTTTTCGATGAAGGTGTCGGTGGCGGGAATGTAGGCCTCGGGTTGGTAGTAGTCGTAGTAGCTCACGAAATACTCCACCGCGTTGTGCGGGAAAAAGGCCTTGAACTCACTGTAAAGCTGCGCCGCCAGGGTCTTGTTGTGCGAGAGCACGAGGGTGGGGCGCTGAATCGCCTGAATCACATTCGCCACCGTGAAGGTCTTCCCCGAGCCCGTGACCCCAAGGAGGGTCTGCACCCGGTTGCCCTTGCCGATGGATTCAACGAGGCGCTTGATCGCGGCGGGTTGATCCCCGCGCGGCTCGTAGGGCGATTGCAGCTTGAACTCCATCGCTAAGAGGATGGACGGATTTTCTTTCGCCGCAACCGCCAAGGCGGGTCGTTAATCCTCCGGCGCAAACTCGATCGCAAAGGAGCCGCGGAAGGGGGGTAAGTTTCCCGGGCTGTTCGAATTCACAAGCCCATTGAACCAGCCGTTCGTTGCTTCATGGAACGACAGCACGGGTTGGATGGCCGTCAGCCTCAAGGAACCGGCTTCCTCTCCTTCACCAAAGATGAAGGTCACCCGGCGCACCGGAAGGAGGCGGGCGAGCGTACGCTGGTCCACATAGAATCCGCTGCTTTCGAGGAAGCGCTCGCTATCATTCTGATCTTCCCAAAAATTCACCACGGTTCCGTTGGTTGATGTCCCTTCGCTGTCAACGAAGGTCCACGTCCCGGAAACCCCGGAGCCTATCTCGATGGTGAGGAGACCGTCCATGACAGAGAGCTCAATCCGGGTTCCGGATGCGAGCACAGCGACCGGTATTACCGGCAGGTGGTTGTAATCGACGCCGAAGAGCCGGAAAAACACCGTCGGGCTGTCGCTGAAAATGTTGGAAACATCGGTGCCAAAATCTTCCTCGGCGTCCACACTCATTCCAAATCCGAGCGTTTGCCACTCGTCCAAATCCCTGCTCCCGAGAAGGAGGTAGTCGGTAAAGGCTTCCCTGGGCCATGCCAGATGCAGTCGTCTGCCATTACCGGATTCGGCAGTTTCCTTGGATGTGATAGTCGGATTCACCCCGCCGATTCGTGGAAGGCCGTGTTGGTGCAAGTCGGCGCGAAAGTCGGCAAGCGCGGATCCCGATAGCGTTACCGACTCCAGAACGATGGGCTCAAGAGGCCGGTTCTGTTGATTGGCGGGGAAGGTCTCCGTGTCGGTGAAGGCGTCAATGACCTCACGGCCATCGATCACTTCCCCAAAGACCGAGTGATAGTCATCCAGATGGGAGGCATCCTCCAGGGTAATGAAAAACTGTGAACCATTGGTGTGGGGTCCGGCGTGAGCCATCGAGAGCATGTAGCGGCCGTCGTGCCGGAGATCGGGGTGAAATTGGTCCTGGAAGACATAGCCCGGCCCTCCGCTGCCTGTGCCGAGCGGATCGCCGCCCTGAATCATGAAGTCATGGATGAGCCGGTGGAAGATCGTGCCGTCGTAAAAAGGCGTTGCGTTGCGCACGCGGGATGTGCGCGGATCGAGCCAGGGCAGATCGCCCGTGGCCAGGCCAACAAAATTGGCCACGGGGCGCGGGGCCTTCTCGTGGAACAACTTTACGCGGAAGGAACCCAGCGGTTCTCCATCGCGGGAGAGGGCGAAGTCGGCGAAGATTTCCGCCCGGAGAGAAGCGCCTATTGAGACAATGGACAGGGCGAGGCAAATGGGGATGCGAAACATGCTCGAAGAATGCTGCATATTCACCGCTTGGTGACAACCCGGATCTCTGTTCTTTTGACTTTGCGGAGAAAGGCCGGTGCGCTTGCATGTATCCATGGCAGGCTCGAATCGATGGAGCGCGGCGGCGCGTGGGGCGTTAATCAAGGGAGCCCTCCTTTGCCTCTGCCTTGCCTGCACGCCGGTGGCCTTTTCCGGAAGCCCGGAAGCCCGGTCGTTCTTCAATTCTCTGGACTTGGACCGTTCCGGGTTGGAGCCGGTTGCGCGCGCGGTGGATGCGGAGGCGTGGGAGGAAGCGGCGCGCGCGCTGCTGGCTTATTACCAAAACCGCCCCTTCCCTCCGGGTGTCGATACCTCGCCGCAGCGCGCACACGCGAATTTTCGTGAACTTGCCGATGCCGCCCTGAGAGATGAGTTCACCTTGCAAGGCTTCGTCGACCGCCAACCGCGTCTGCCGGGCGGAGGCTTTGATTGGCTATACCGGGGGCCGCGGGGCGATAAGGAGTGGGCTTGGTTTTTCAACCGGCATTTTTACTTCAACGATCTCCTCCTCGCTCATGAGGAGACGGGGGACGAACGATACCGCGCAGCCGTGGCGGCCATCGTGTCCGACTGGGTGGAGAACCAGCCTTTTCCAGGGCGCTTTTCTTTCTCTCCAGCCTGGCGTGCGCTTGAAGCTGCAAGGAGGGTCATGAACTCATGGATACCGGCTTTCTCCTCACTCCTGGAGGAACCGGAGCTTTATCGCGAAGCCTTGCTGCACATGTTGATGTCCTTACCCGATCATGCGGAAAAGCTGAAACGCTTTCCTTCTTTTTGGGGAGGCAACCATCTCATCACGGAGACAGCCGCGCTCTTCCTTCTCGGTGCAATGTGGCCGGAGTTTCGTGAGGCTGCGGCGTGGCGAAGACACGCCCTTGAACGACTTGACCGTGAGCTGACCCGGCAGACTTACCCCGAAGGTGCCTTCAAGGAGCTATCCACCCACTACCAGCGCGTCGTCCTCATGTCTTTGCAACCGATCCTTCCCCTCCTTCGTGAAGACACCTCTCCGGAGGCCGCCTCGCTGTGGAAGCGCCTCGAAGCCATGTGGGATTATTTCATTCTCCTTGCCCGCCCCGATGGGATCGGGCCGATGAACAATGCGTCCGACCAAGAGCACATCTTCGCCTTTGCAGACGAAGCCTTGCCGTTCTTTGACCGACCGGACTGGCTCTATATCCTCTCCAACGGGCAGGAGGGTGAGCGCCCGATGGATCCCCCCTCCCGCTTTTTTCCGTGGGCCGGACAAGCGATCCTGCGCAGTGGATGGACCGCTGAAGACAGCTGGGCCTTTTTTGACTTCGGCCCACACGGGGCGGGGCACCAGCACGCGGACCGTCTCCACGTATCGTTTTTTGCCCAAGGCCGGGAGTGGATTGCGGACAGCGGTCGTTATCTCTACATGCCCGGACCGGAGAGGAACTATTTCACCGGACCCTGGGCCCACAACGTTATCCTCCTCAACGGGCAGTCCACGCTCCCCCCGCCCCGCGTCGTCCATCGCCCGCTTCCGGCAAACGTTTACCTTTCCGATGGATGGGAGCTCTTCGCCGCTTCAGCACGGTATCCGCCCGATCTCGTGCGCGGACGCGGCCTGAGCCGACACCACCGCGCAGTCCTCTTCACCAGAAAGGATTACCTCCTGGTCCTCGATCATGTGTTGGCTTTGGGTCCCCACCGTGCGGAAGCTGTCTGGAATTTCGCTCCGGAGGTCACGGATGCCGAGGCCGGGGAAGTGGTGCGCTTGTTCGCTACATCAACGGAATTGGCCATCGATGAGGTGCGCTATCGGGGCTCTACGAAACCTTTTCGGGGGTGGTTCAGTCGGGATTACAATGAAATTGAGCCCAGCCTGCAGAGGCATGTGCGCTGGACGCAAAACAGCCCGGTTACTCTCGCATGGCTCATCACTCCAGCCGGTGTCCCTGCTCCGGACATGGAAGTGGCCTTTCCCAGTGCGCGGGAAACGGTCATCCGGTTCACCGGAGCCGACGGCCACCTTCACGAACTCCACCTGCGATGGGAAAGGGAGGGATTGCGCGTTATCGGGAACCCTTAGGATCTGCCTGCGTGCAGACCCTACGCCAAGGGCTCCCTTAAATCTCTCAGGCAACAGAGGTCGGCAAAGTCACCGCCCCTCATTGAACGAGCCCCCGTCCGGCGCTTCCCAAACGAATCCCTCACCCCCGCAAACCAATCTTCGACAAACGCCCGGCTGCCAATCACCGCGCCCTCGGTCATGTAGCGAAGCCGACACCGCAGCAACTGGGCGCGAGTCAATCCGCCACTCTCCGCGTCCACCCGCCGGAAGGCTTCTTTCGGTAATACCCGCCCCCTCTCCGAAACACTCCCGTCCGTCGCGGTCTCAAACATGAGCAACCGATACATCCGCCCCGCCGCCTCGACTTTCTCCCCAAAGATTTTCATCTCCGCCTCGTCCTGAGCCAAGCGAAGTCCCGGCCCAGCCGGAGCCCTTTTCCTCGTCGACTCTCCACCCTTCCACTCCGCCATCCCTCCAGATCTAGCCTCCGCTCCAAACCCCATCCCCGCCAACCGCTGTAACAGCGCATACCCGGCCAGTTTTCCCTTTCCCAGAGCCTCCCCGTATCCACAAAACCGGTAATCCTTCGGATCCTCCACAATCCCTGCCCGCACCGCATTCAAGTCGATATAGGCGCCCACCATTGCCAGGGCCTCCCGCGACGGCTCCACCAGCACACTCCGGAAAGGCCCCTCCCACAACGTCCCCTTCCGTTCATTCAAGCGATTATACCCGATCGAAAAACGCTGTTTCAACACCTTCACAAACATCGACAAGCTCCCCATCCGTCCCAGCAGCAGATCCCGCATGTAGGCCCGCGTCGCCCCGCCCTCCGCCAGCGCCCCCTCCACCATCGAGAGCGTCAGTGGCTGACCCGGACGCACCTTTCCCCCATACAAATACCCCGCTCGCCGAATCAACTCCGCATCGTCC
>JAFIGE010000215.1 GCA_020831585.1 Opitutales bacterium
ATGTCATTCTTTCGGGCGTGGCCCTGCCGGGAGTGAACCTGCCGCCGGTGGTGACCGAAGCAGCCCCGGCTTTTCTGGAGCTGTCGGCGGGTCGGCCCTTGGTCGTTGATCTGGGAGACTGGTTTGCCGATCCGGATGGAGATGCGCTGGCGTTTGCGGCGTTTGCGGCGGACGGGGGTCTGCTCGGCACGGAGGTGTCGGGGTCGGAACTGACGCTGACCGGTCTGGCCGCCGGGGAAACGTCCTTTACGGTGAGCGCAAACGACGGAAGCAACCCGGCGGTGACGCACAGTGTGCGCGTGCTCCTTTATGGAGCGCCGCATGAGCTCTCGGCGGGCGATTTTTCCTTTACGGCCTGGTCACCCGATGAACCGGCGGGGAGTTTTCCGCCGAATATGCTCTTCGTGCAAAGCAATGTGAACGATCCCGGCCTGGCCGCGCCGCTCCTCTTTGCCTACTCGATTGCGGGGGATGCGCATGCCGACGACGACGCGAACTTCCCCTACCGGGCGACGTCGCGCACGCGCCTGAACGGACTGGGTGACGACGGTATCAGCTTCATCAATACGGGTCGCGGTCGCGATCTCGGGGGAGCGGTCGTGAGCCTCGACACAACCGGCAAAGCCAATGTGCGGGTCTCCTTTACGGGCGGCACGGTGATGGCGAATGCCCGTGTTTATGGTCTGCGGCTGCAATATCGCGTGGGCCTTGAAAGCGCGTGGACGGATGTCTTCGATGGCGAATCGGTTGTGGAGTATTTGCGCGCGACCGATGGCGACGCCGAGGCTTTTGAGGCCATCGCCTTGCCTGCGGAGGTATCGGATGCGCCCCTCGTGCAACTGCGCTGGAAGTATTTTCACATCTCCGGCACAAGCGGAGCGCGCTCCATGCTGCGCCTGGACGACATCGTTGTGACGGCGGGCGAGCCGGGAGCGGCGACGGCCCTGGCCTTTGCCCCCGGCCTGCAGCAGTGGGTGCAAAGCGGGGTCGCCCCCGGACTTCTGGAAGTGCGCGCGGTCGATGAGGACGGTGCCCTTGATCCGGACTTTGCGGGAGCGGTGACGCTTTCGCTCCTGGGCGACGGCGTCCTCAGCGGCACGCTCACAGCGGCGGCAGTGGACGGCGTGGCGACCTTTGACGACTGGGTCGTGACGGGTCCCGACGGCGTGTTTGAACTTTTGGCAACGGCCCCCGGGCTGACCCCGGCGGTCTCGGACGCCCTCCTCCTGAGCACGTTCCCGGTCTTCCTGCCCGGCGGGGACGGGGACTGGACGGTGGGAGCGAACTGGACGAGCGTCCTTTTCCCGAATGGCACCGGCCTCGGGGCATTTGTGCCGGCTCCGGCCCTGGGCGACCGCAATGTGAACCTGCGTGCGCCCGTGAGCATCGGAAGCCTCATCATGGACACGGGTGAGACGGCTTTCCGCAACCGCCTGCGCGACCGCTCCACGGGCAACACGCTGACCTTCAACGGGGGCGGTGTGCCCGCCCTCCTGCGCATCACGGGCACGGGCGAAGGTTTTGTTGAGCTGCAGAACGAGGCGGGCACGGTCCTGGCGACCGATCTGCGCCTCGCGGTGGAGAATGCAGTGGGCGATGCCGAATACGGTGCTCTGCGCCTGCGCGATGGCTGGAGCGGTCCGGGCGGTCTGATCAAAGAAGGTCCGGGGATGGCCAGCCTGACGGGTGGGGATAAAAACTTTGCCGGTGCAGTCTGGATCGAGCAAGGCGTGCTCGCCCTGACTGAGCCGTCGGTGCCGGCGAACGCGTCGGGCGTGACGGTGCTCGACGGTGGCCAACTGCGCCTCGTCTCGGCCAGCAGCGAAAGCAACCCTGTGCGCATTTATACTTTTGGCGGAACCCTGAGCCTCTCCGGCTTCGGCCGCAGTGGAGTGGAGGAAGGGGAGGGCATGGGCATCCTCGGGGCCCTGCGCTATGAGCCGGGGAGTTTTGGGAATTTTGCTGAGGTCAGCTCGGCGGTGGTTGTGGCGGCGGATGCCGGCATCCACGTTTCGGGCGAGAACACCCTGGCCCTGACCGGGTCGCTCGGCGGGAGCGGTGACCTCGTCAAGAGCGGCGGGGGGAGCCTCGTTCTTGGTAACGCGCCCTCGACCTTCACCGGCGCGATCGAGGTTGAGCGCGGGGAACTGCGCCTCGGCGGAACCAACCTTTCCGGGAATGCCTCGACGTTGAGCGTGGTCGCGGAGGCGGCCCTGGGGGGCACCGGCCAGTGGGGCGGGGCGGTCGTGCTGGCAGGCGGCTCGGCCCTGAGCTTTGATTTTGCCGCGGGCTTGCCCGCGTCCGCCCCGCTCATCTTGGGCGAATGGTCTGCGGGCGGAGCGATTGCCGTGGAAGTGGCACTGCCCGCCGGTGTGACCGGTCCGCAGCGCGTGACGTTGATCGATGCAGGTGCTTTCGCGACCGCTCCGGGCGCGGAAGTGGGTAACTGGGTTCTAAGCGGAGCGGAAGCCTTTCCCCTGAGCCGCCTGGAGCGGGCGGGCGAGGGTCTGGTGCTCCTGCTGGCGGCCACGCCCTTTGATCTCTGGACGCTGGAAAACTTTGGCGGGTCCGCCCTGGCGGATCCGGCGATATCGGGTCCGCTGGGCGAACCGCTCGGCGATAGTGTGCCCAATCTCCTCAAATACGCCCTTGGCGTGGGGGCGCTGGAGCGGGTCGATACGGAGGCGCTGTCGTCGGGGCTGGATGTGGGCGGGCATCTCTTCCTGCGCTTCCGGCGCGACCCGGCGAAGGCGGACATCGTCTACGTGGTTGAGGCCTCGGCTGACCTGCTCGACTGGACCGAAACGCTTTACGACTCCGGCATCGATCTGATCCCGAACAACGACGGCGCGCACATGGTGGTGAGCGATTCCACCGCGCCGTCGCCCGGCAGCCCGCGCTTCCTGCGGTTAAGAGTGAAGAGGGATGAGTGACCCTTCGACAGACTCAGGGCAGGGGATAAACGAGGAAGGATCGTAGCTGCGCTTGCCAAAGCGCGGAAAAACTTGGAATGCCCCGTTTTCTCCGGATCGGGGGCGGCCATACCGAGGGGTCGGAATCCGTCATCACCCATCCGCTATCAGCTATCCGCCATCAAAAAATAGCGAAGCTGGCTACGGGGCATCCGACATCGCGCCTCACCGCGTGTGCAGCCCGGCGAGTCTGGAAGACTGGATTTCGCTGGGTCTGTGACTCCTTTGGGGAAACGGAACTTCTGGTAGAGGGCACCGTCATCCGAAGAATCAATTGCGCTTGTCACCGAATCTTTCCGTGGCTTAACGTATTTGTGACAATCGTAACGGGGTGTTCCCCTACCAAAACGGCCCTCCGCCCATTCGCCATCCTATGAAATACCACCCTCTCACCTTTGCCCTGCGCCTTCCGGTCCTGTTCGCCCTGCTCCTCGTCTACAGCCTACAGCCTACAGCCTATAGCCTCACCCCCACCGTGCGCATCAACGAGGTCATGGCCTCCAACGGCACGACCCTCGCCGACGACGATGGCGACTTCGAGGACTGGATCGAACTCTACAACTACGGCACCGAACCCGTCGATCTGAGCGGCTGGGGCCTCTCCGACAGCTACAACAACCCTTTCAAGTGGACCTTCCCTGTGGGTACGACCATCGGTGCAGGGGATTACCTGCTGGTCTGGGCTTCGGGGAAGGATCGCGATCCGAGCAGCTTTGGGTCTGGCAGGTGGTTGTTTAATGAAGGAGGCGGCAGCGTTGTCACCGATTATTCTCCGGTGAACAATGACGGTGTGATTGTGGGGGACGGGCAACTTCAGTCTGATGAGTTCTTCGATGGGGCAATTGATTTAGGGGTGGAAGGGCGGGTGGATCTGGAGCTGTTTGTAAGTCTGGAGGAGGATTTCACCGTAGCGTATTGGTTTAAAACGAGGCGAGCCAATGATTGGCGGGCACTGAATGTGCGCAACGGTTTTGGCCCCGGGCATCAGCGCTCGAACCGAATTGTTTTGATGAGTCCATATCTTGTGATTAATTTATCTGAGTCTTTTGTTGTTAGCCAGTGGGAACACATCACCTTGCGTCGAGCTGATGGGGTATTGACCGTCTTTCGCAACGCCGCGCCAGTTGCCGAAGTTTCTTGGAATGGGACCGTGGTGTTTGATCGAATTGGCGGCACCAGCGGCTCAAGCGCCTGGCCTGCCTTTGATGGGAAACTTGCCGAGGTGTTTGCCCTTTCAAGCGCGCTCTCCAACGAAGAAGTGGGGCTGCTGTTTGATGGAAACCTCGGAGACCGTGGCCAATGGCACACGAACTATTCGCTTTCCGCTTCCGGGGAGGAGGTCATCCTAACGATGCCCGATGGCACGCGCGTGGATGAACTGTCCCCCACCGCTTTACCGCGTGATGTGTCCATAGGGCGCGTGAACGGCGAAGGTGACGCATGGTTCTTCTTCGATCAGCCGACACCGGGAGGCATCAATGACACGACTGCTTACCTCGGCATTCTCGATCCACCGAATTTTTCGCATGCGGGCGGATTTTATGAGGAGGGGTTCGACTTGGTGCTCTCCCATCCGGACCCAGAGGTGACGATTGTTTACACGCTGGATGGATCGGTGCCTGATATCAATAACATTGGTGGAACAATATATTTTTACAAAAACAGTTATCCCCGGGTTTTGGGTGATCCGTTTGGTGAATTCATTGAAAGTTCATTTGTCAGTGAGATTTATAACGATCCTATTGAGATATCAGACCGCTCATTGAAGCCGAATACCATTTCCATGATCTCCTCTACTGCCGAAAAGAATCCAAACTATTTCCCGACTAATCCTGTCAGGAAGGGCACAGTTATCCGCGCCGCTGTTTTTCGTGAGGGTTTTTTGCAGTCACAATTACTTACGAATTCATATTTTGTTTTTGAAGATAGTAAGATGTATTCCTTGCCGATTATAAGCTTAGCTGTCTCACCAGTAGATTTATTCGATTACGATGAAGGTATTTATGTCGCGGGAATAGATTATGACCAATGGTGGATTGATCATCCCGGAACTCAGCCTCCCCATCACTTTCACCTGCTGGAATCGTTTAATTTTTGGCGTAGCGGACGTTTGTCAGAACGCAATGCAAATATTGAATTTCTTGACAGAAACATTAACGCCCTCTCTTTGTTGAACAGCGAAGCAGGTATACGCGTTCACGGAAATGCTAGTAGACTCCACAGTAAGAAGAATCTTCGATTTTATGCCCGTGATACCATGGGAGGTTCGCTATTTCAACACCGATTTTTTGATAGCGAAATTCCTTTTTCCTACCGAAGCGACTTTTTCCCCCGTAGACTCCTCTTGCGGGGACGCGGCAATGGCGGTCCTTTCATCAATGATTGGTTTACGAGCAAAATATTACAGCCGGTTTATGAGGGGATATCCCGAGTCAAGGCCGTTGTTCACTTTATTAATGGTGAGTATTGGGGGATCTCAGCAATTCGGGATCGTTTTGATCAGTACCATCTTGCAAACGCATTTAATCTTGATCCTGATGAGATAATAATAACATGGCGGAATGCGATTGATGTCGGTGATGATTTAGATTTATTTATTGTTAATCAGAGTTTAACTTATCTAGAAAATCTTGATATGGAAAATCCGAATGCGTTTTCAGCGATTCAAGATCACCTTTGTGTGCGAAGTTATATAGATCATTTAGTTGCGAATATATATTTCAGTAATACGCATCATGAATATGGATTTTGGAGGACGCGAAACCCTTCGGGTGTGGGTTTTGATGACGGACGCCTACGCGTGTATACGCAGGACTTTGACCAAATTTTGAGAACAGAGGATCGCTTGTCTGTTCGCAGACGGTCGGCCCTTTTGGGGAACCTCTTGGAAAACGCTTCGTTCTTGCGGTATTTTGTAAATCGGTTTTGCGACCACATAAATACAACCTTTGCAGTAGCCCGGATGGAATTGGTTGCCGAGGAAGGTTATGCAGAATTGTTACCCTACATCGGAGAGGATTTTGATCGATGGAACTCGGTTTTTATGACGAGAGGTCAAGTTGATTCATACATTCAATACGCTCGTGAACAACCAGAAAGGCAACGAGAGTTTTTACGACAAAATCTTGGAGTTGGCGAGGATGCGAAAATTTCCATTGTCCGAACTCAAGAAGGTCAGGGTGATGTGAGAGTTAATACGGTAATTATCAATGAAAATACCCCTGGTGTCTCCGCTACTCCCTACCCCTGGACCGGCACCTATTTCCAAGGGGTGCCCATCGAACTGGAAGCCCTGCCCGAGCCCGGGCACCGCTTTGTCGGGTGGGTGGTTTCGCCGGCGGGTGGGATGGCTTCGTTGTCGGAGGGCGAGCCGGACTTCTACTCGACGGAGCCGTTGATCTCGCTGGACCTGTCGGGCGACACGACGGTGGAGGCGGTTTTTGAGCCGATTCCCCTGGCGGATCTGCCGGTGG
>JAFIGE010000216.1 GCA_020831585.1 Opitutales bacterium
GAATGCCCTCAGCCGATTCCCTGTTTTTCTTCAGAATGACTTCCAGATCATCCGCTTCCAACCCCAGCGAAGCACACCGCGTCACACCATAGAGCGCCCGAAACCGCCCCACCAGACCCGCATCGTCGAGGTTTTCCGTCTCCTTCGGATCCAGCCGTACGAAGATGTGAAAGTGATTAGCCAAGAAGCAATACGTCAGCACCTCCATCCCCGCGAACGCCGCCTGCGAGCGCATGATATGCCGCATCGCCTCCATCGCCTCCTCATCCATCAATCGTCTTTTCTGCACCACCCGCGAAATAAGGTGGTGGCAAGCCAGTCGTGGATACTTCAGCCGCCTGCAATACTTCCTGCTCATGACGCGACTCAAACACCTGCCAAACCTCTGTCAAGATTGCTATGTTCAGAACATTAAAAAAAGAAAGAAAGTCCTGCTCAAGGGGTGGCGGCTCGCCGACGCGGGAACCGTCGCCTCCGGCAGCGGAGCCGAGGAATGCACCTTCCACAAAGCGGGCGCGCTCCAAGCGCAATCGCGGCGGCTGCGGGGGGGGTAGCTTACGCGTCCTCCACCACCTCGGCCTCCACGGCAGCAGGCAGCACCTCCATGGAGAGGCGGCTGTCCTTCATGCGGAAACGGACTTCGGTGTTGTCGCCCACGCTACCCCCGATGATCGCGCGGGCGAGCGGGTTTTCCACCTCGCGCTGCAGGAAGCGTTTCAGCGGGCGCGCACCGTAGACCGGGTCGTATCCGCGCTCCGCCATCCAGAGGCGCGCCTCGTCGTCGACATCCACGGCAATCCGCCGGTCGGCGAGGCGTTTGTTTAAGCTCTTGAGCAGGAGGCCCACGATCTCGCCGATTTCCTCCAGCGTGAGCGGTTTGAAGAGAATGATGTCGTCGATACGGTTGATGAACTCCGGGCGGAAACCGCTCCGCAGCTCCGCCATGACCGACTCGCGCACGCTTTCGGGAATGGTCGATCCCACCACGCCTTCCTGCAGATAGCGGCTGCCGACGTTGGAGGTCATGATGATGACAGTGTTTTTGAAATCCACCACATGGCCCTGCGCGTCCGTGATGCGCCCGTCGTCCATGACCTGCAAGAGCGCGTTGAAGACATCCGGATGGGCCTTCTCGATCTCGTCGAAGAGAACCACGCTGTAGGGGCGGCGGCGCACGGCCTCGGTGAGTTGCCCGCCCTCATCGTAGCCGATGTAGCCGGGGGGTGCGCCGATCAGGCGGGCCACAGAGTGCTTCTCCATATACTCCGACATATCGAGGCGAACGATGTTCTGCTCGGAATCAAAGAGTGCCTCGGCCAGGGTTTTGGCCAACTCTGTTTTCCCCACCCCGGTGGGTCCGAGGAAGAGGAAAACGCCGATGGGCCGGCCCGGATCGCGAATCCCCGCGCGGGCGCGCAGGACCGCATCGGAAACCAGCTCCACGGCCTCATCCTGCCCGACCACGCGCTTGTGCAGAATTTCCGGCAGGCGCAAAAGCTTGTCCCGCTCGCCCTCCACCAGACGCGTCACCGGCACACCTGTCCATTTGGCGACGATTTCCGCGATCTCCTCGGCCGTGACCTCTTCTTTGAGCAACGAGGCGGCCGCGGCGGTGCGCTCCATTTCCTGGAGGCGCGCACGCAGCCCGGGGAGTTTCCCGTGGCGCAGCTCCGCCACTTTGTTGAGGTCGTAGGCGCGTTCCGCCTGCTCGATCTCGCGGCCCGTGACTTCGACTTCGGCGCGGACTTTTTGGATTTCCGTGATGGCGGCTTTTTCCCGCTCCCACTGGGCGCGGAGACCATTCACCTTTTCGCGCAAGCTGCCGAGTTCCTTGCGCAAGACCACGAGCCGCTGCTGGCTGGCCTCATCCTTCTCCTTTTTGAGAGCCGCTTCTTCAATTTCCAACTGCAGGAGCCGCCGGTTCAAGTCGTCCAACTCCTGGGGCAAGCTGTCCATCTCCGTGCGGATCATGGCGCAGGCCTCATCCACGAGGTCGATGGCTTTATCGGGAAGAAAGCGCTCGCTGATGTAGCGGTGCGAGAGCGTGGAGGCCGTCACGAGCGCATTGTCCTGAATGCGCACACCGTGGTGCACCTCGAACCGCTCCCGGAGACCGCGCAGGATCGAAATGGTGTCCTCGACCGTGGGCTGATCCACCAGAACCGTCTGGAAGCGGCGCTCCAGCGCGGCGTCCTTCTCAATGTGCTTGCGATGCTCGTCGAGAGTGGTCGCGCCGATACAGCGCAACTCGCCGCGGGCCAGCATCGGCTTCAGCATGTTGCCCGCGTCCATCGCGCCCTCGGCTTTGCCCGCACCGACAATGGTGTGCAGTTCATCGATAAAGAGGATGATGCGCCCGTCGCTGTTTTTCACCTCTGTGAGGACGGCCTTCAGGCGCTCTTCGAATTCGCCCCGGTATTTCGCGCCCGCGAGGAGCGAGCCCATGTCGAGAGCAAAAATCGTCTTCTCCTTCAGCCCCTCGGGCACATCGCCGCGCACAATCCGCTGCGCCAGGCCTTCGACAATGGCCGTCTTTCCCACGCCAGGATCGCCGATGAGCACGGGGTTGTTTTTTGTCTTGCGGGAGAGAATCCGGATGACCCGGCGGATTTCAGCGTCGCGCCCGATAACCGGGTCCATCTTGCCCTTGCGCGCCATTGCCACGAGGTCGACGCCGTATTTCTCCAGCGCCTGAAAGGTATCTTCGGGATGTTGGGATGTCACCCGCTGGTTCCCCCGCACCGCCCGCAACGCTTCCAGCACCCGCTTCTCATCGAGGTTGAAGCTCGCCATCAGCTTCCGGAGGGCCTCCGGTCGGGGCAGTTGCGTGAGCGCGAGGAAAATGTGCTCCACGCTCACAAATTCGTCCTTCAGCTGGGTGGCGAGGGATTCCGCGCGGGTGAGGGCTTCGTTGAACTCCGCCGTCACATACGTCTGGCTCGCCGAGGTGCTGCCGGTCACGGCGGGCAGCCGATCCAGCTCACGCTCGGCAGACAGAAGGACCGCACTCGTTTGCAGGCCCGCCTTCTCGATCAGGGCGGGCACAATCCCCTTCTCCTGGCGCAGCAACGCGCTCAGGAGGTGCCATACATCGATCTGCTGGTGATGCCGGCGGCGCGCTTCCTGTTGCGCCTCCTGCACCGCCCGGCCGGACATCTCCGTGAACTTGTTGAAGTCGATATTCATACTTCTCCAAGGGCATAAAGTGTTCCGCATTTTCCTCCTCGAAAAGGCAGTCCAAACAACCGGCTTAAGTCGCTCGTAATTAACCGATTAAGGAAAAACTTTGCATCCCGAACGATCCCCTCCTCTGCGACGATTCGACCCACCGCGCCCGGTTGGCGGGCCAATCTGACCCGGTCGCCCATCCCGTAAAATCAGGGCGCTTTTTCAGGTTTTGTGTCCATGGCCGCCGCCTTCTTTCGCTCCGCCTTGAGCACCTTCCAGTGTTGCAAGCGCTCCGCGATCCGTGCCTCCGCTCCTGCCGAACCGGGCTCATAAAAGGTCGCCGGGTTGAGCACATACTCCTGTCCGCTGATGGCCTCGGGAAACGCGTGTGAATACAGATACCCCACCCCTTGCCCGAGGCTTTTATTAAAGGCGGTGTGGCCATCGCGCAGCCAGAGAGGAACCGCTTCCAAACCCTTCTCGCGGATATGCTTTGTGGCGCGGGCAAGCGCCTCGGTCGTGGAATTGCTCTTCGGCGAGGTGGCCAGAAAAACCACCGCGTGCGCCAGGGTAAGCCGGCACTCCGGCAACCCCACTTGCTCGCAGGCCTGGAACGCCGCCACGGCCAGCGGCAGAGCGCGCGGATCCGCCAGACCGATGTCCTCCGAAGCAAAAATCACCAGTCGCCGCGCGATGAAACGGGGTTCCTCCCCGCCCTCCAGCATCTTCACCAGCCAGTAGAGGGCGGCATCCGGATCGCCCCCGCGGATGCTCTTGATGAAGGCCGAAGCCGTATCGTAGTGCTCATCCTCCCCCGCATCATAGCGGATCTGACGCTCCCGTGCGAAGGCCCGCAAGGCCTCCAGCCCCAGGCACGCCCCGAGCGGCTGGCTCAGGACAATCGTCTCCAATGCATTGAGCGCCCGGCGCACATCGCCTTCGCACAAGCGCGCCAGACCCTCCAAAAAACCATCTTCCACACTCAATCGCCGCGCCCCCAACCCCCGATCCGCATCCTCCAGTGCGCGGGTCAGCAAAGCCCGCACATCCTTCGGCGAAACCGGCTCCAGGCGGAAGAGATGGCTCCGGCTGAGGAGTGGCGGAATCACATAAAAGCCCGGATTGTGCGTCGTCGCCCCGATCAACCGCACCACCCCCGCCTCCACATCGGGAAGAAGCAAATCCTGCTGCGCGCGATTGAAGCGGTGGATCTCGTCGATGAACAAAACCGTCCGGCTCTCCGGACGGCTCCGCGCCCAACGCAGATGCTCGCGCAGCTCCGCCACATTTGAAAGCACGGCATTGATACGCACAAAGCGCGCCCCCGTGCTCTCCGCCACCACATGTGCCAGCGTCGTCTTCCCGCAACCCGGTGGCCCGTAGAAAAGCAGACTCCCGAAAGCATCGCTCGCCAGCAAGCGCGGCAAAAGCCCCTCCGGCCCCACCACATGCGCCTGGCCCACCACCTCCGCGAGCGTTCGCGGGCGCATCCGCTCCGCCAACGGACGATACCCGCCCCGCCCGGAGTCCCCTTCAGCTCCCGCACCCCCTCCCCCGGGCCTCGGCACCTCCCCCGCCTCCCCAAACAAATCCGGCTGTTCCGGTGGAATCATCCCGCCAGCCTGCCCCCCACCCATAAATCGTCAATCTCCCTGAAAAATAGAAATACATTTCCATGCTTATATGCTTGTCCTCAACAGTGCCCGATTCGGCGTCGTCCCCCTCGGCTACCCTTTGCTTTCGCGACGATGGTCATTGCCGGTTTTGCGCACGAGCAATCTTGTTTTGCGCTGTTTTCATGCGTACATTGTGTAAATTGTTGACCCTGATGCGGCTTGCGGGTTGAAGTTGGGCGTTCTTCAGACTGGCGGGCGGAGCCTTCCGTTCCGCGTGGTCGGGAACTGTTTCAAATACAAACCCTCACAAAAAATCATCTATGAAAAAATTAGCTCTCTTGTGTCTACCCGGCTTGCTAACAGCCTTTGCCGGTGCCCAGTCGCTCTCGGTTGACTTCAATCCCGGCGACTTCGTTACAGGCCCGATCAGCGGCCAAGGTTCCTTCACCAGCGGAGGCGGCCAGGTGATCAGCGATCCGATGGACCCCTTCGGCAACCAATTCCTCACCATGGGCGCAGCCGGCTTCGGCACCGGGGCGGTTTACACCATGCCGGCCGGATTCGGTGTTCCCCAGTCCTTCAGCATGGACTTCTCGATCGATGTTCATCCGACGGCCAACACATTTGGTCCGGTGGAATTTTTCGTGCAGTTCAACGGCTGGAACAACTTCATCGCCATGAAGTGGGATGAGCGTTCGGACGTCGCTGGCACCGTCTCGCTGGAAGCGCGGGTGTCGGGTGATGTCTCCCCCGTGGTCGACGATGGTTTCACCATTGCCTTCAACCAGATGCATACGCTGGACTTTGTTCTCAATGCATCGGGGACGGCTGGAACCTTCTCACTCAACGGGACGGAACTGGTCACGCTCACAAGCCTCGGCACGATGGACTGGACGGCGGGGCCGAGCATTCAGTTCCTGCACCAGCGGGCAAATGTGACAATCGATAGCTTCTCGGCAACAGCGATTCCGGAGCCTTCGACCTACGCCCTCCTCTTCGGCACGCTCTTCCTCGGGTTGGCGGGCTGGCGTCGCTTCCGCCGCTAGATATCTCCCTCTCGCAAAGGTCTCTTCTCAAGCCGCCCGGCTGCATGGCAACCGGGCGGCATTTTTTGCGGCTTCCCGGATCGCTTCCTGAAGCGACTGTATGCACATCTATGAATTTTAATGACGGCTGCCCGCTCCTGCCGTCTTTTCTTGGTATAAAAAAACCGCAAAGGGTTGCTCCGGGGATGTAATCACGAAGTTTTTTAGGCGCTGCGGCCCCTTGAGCAGAAACAGAATCCACAACCGATTTGGCACGGGGAACTTTTTTTAATGTTCTGAACATTGCAACATTGACAGAAGATAGGCAGGTGTTTGAGTCGCGTCATGAGCAGGAAGTATTGCAGGCGTCTACGTTATCCGCGGTTGGCTTGCCACCACCTTATTTCGCGGGTGGTGCAGAAAAGACGATTGATGGATGA
>JAFIGE010000030.1 GCA_020831585.1 Opitutales bacterium
CCACCGGCAGATCCGCCAGGGGAATCGGCTCAAAAACCGCCTCCACCGTCGTGTCTCCCGACAGGTCCAGCGAGATCAGCGGCTCGGTCGAATAGAAGTCCGGCTCGCCTTCCGACAGCGAAGCCAACCCATTCGTCGGCGAAACCACCCACCCGACAAAGCGGTGGCCGGGTTCGGGCAGGGCTTCCAGTTCGATGGGCACACCCTGGAAATAGGTGCCGGTCCAGGGGTAGGGGTAGCCCTGCACACCCAGCAAATCTGAATCAATGACCAGCGTGTTCAGCCGAATTTTCCCAGATTCCATAGAGGCAGCAAGAGTGATCTCAACATCCATACCCAAAGAAAAACGGCCTCTCAGTTCTTCTCGTTGCGAAGCCGGCCTACTGCGACCAAAGTTAATGATCTGATTTACCGAAGAAAAGGGTGCAATATTCTGCGACCAGCGGTGCTCGTCTTCATGCACATATGGAGAGATTTCGTCATAGACACCTCGAACAATCTCCTCAATTCGATGAGGCGTAAATGTAGAATTTATATGGTCTAGAAAACGGTTCACAAATTGCCTTCGAAAACCGGCATTTTGAAACAAAGCTTCGTAGATTTCTTCGGAAGGCCTTAATTTTCGATCTACCATCCAGTTAAACCCTGCACTGCTTCTCATAATTTGATCGAAGTCCTGCGTGTATATACGCCACCGCCCATCACCAAAGCTTTTATCTACAGGCGTTTTCACTCTCCAAAACCCATGCTCAAAATGTGGGCTTTGGAGATAGCTATTCATAATAATAAAATTCGAAAAGCTATCCAAGCACAGCGATTGCCTCACCACTTCAAAAATGGAATCTTCCTTCATTTCGTTCTCAAGAATAAATTCAACGAGTTCGGAGAACAAAGCCGCACCAATCACTCCACCGTCCTCAATGCGATCCCGAAACGTGACGACCAAGTCGTCGGTATCCAAGCCGTAATTCAAAGCCAAATGATGCCTGTCAAAGCGATCACGAATATTCGTAATTCCCCAATATTCGCCATTTATGAAAGATATTGCAGGACGACTCCTCAAAATCCCCTCGTAAACCGGCTGCATGAGCCGATGGGCAAAAGGATCCTGAATGTAATCCCTTTGCGCGCCCCGCCTGCGCAGGAGGATTCGCTTGAAGCTCTCACTTGCAGAAACCAAGCCATGAAGGTACTGATCACCCAGAAAACGGTAGTCCATCACACTGGCATTATCGTATTCGCCACGAGCATACAACCGAAGGCTCTTGGCACGGAGATTTCGACTCGTATTTCCATGGATGCGAACTCCGACTCGTTGGTTTAAAAGAGCATGAGGGACGCCGTCTTCAAACACTTCAACAAAAGCGGTCCTTTCCCACTCATCTCCACGGCCACGAAAGTTACCGTTTTTGAACCACCAGGCAACGTCTGCTTCAGGATTCGCCAAACGCCACTCGTCCATCCGCAAGCCTGCAGTATAGATACCCGTGTAATAATCAAACAGGTCGTCTTTCTGAATCTGCTTCGAAATCACTGGGAGCGTATAGGGATTTCCTTCCTCAAAAACAAAGTAACTGTTCGCTGCCGACCTTGAAGAAAGCCACCCTTCCTTATAGGCTCGGGCCTGAACAGAGAATCCCTTACGGACCGGAGTTTCAGGAGCGTAATGCGGAAAAGCATCCGTCGTACTGGAGATTTGCGTCAAAAGATCCGGTTCGCCGCTGCGATCCTGAATCGTCAAAGGCTCAGTGTAAAGATGGCTTATGTAGGAACTTGTCAGGAAAGGACCGAACGGATCGGTGGGCTTTTCAGGATATTCATTTTTGTAGAGAAACGTCGTCCCCAAAAGATTGTCGATCGCTGGCTCCGACCCATCCAGGGAGTAGACAATTGCCACCTCCGGTTCGGGATGGGAAAGGACCAGATCAAAGCCCTCTTCATAAAATCCGCCCACATGCGAAAACGTCGGTGGATCGAGAATCCCGAGGTAGGCAGTCGTGACGTTCGTTCCACCCGGGGTGGGCTCGTCAAAGAAGAACCAGGCATCCCCTTCACCCTCGACCCGACCGATGGAGATGTCGCGCGGCAGCGCGGTCGGCGCGAGTTCGTCCACGAGCGTGCCGTCGGGCATGGTCAATAAAACCTCCTCGCCGGAAGCGGAGAGGGCATAGTTGGTGTGCCAATGCCCAAAGGCAGCACGGCGCCCTTCGAAGATATCGGATAGCGCCTCAGCCGATAGGGCGTAGTCAAAGAACAAAACATCAGCCAAGCTGCCCTCCATCCCTGCCCAGCCGCTCGCCCCGCTTTTACCGCCTATTCTATCCAATCGCAAAACTCCATTCCAATCACCTTCGCCAACAGCTTTTCCATTCAGGAAAACAGCTACTCTATTCTCGCTTCTACGGAAGACAACATGCTCCCATGAGCCGACTTCCAAGTGAGTTGAAAGGTCTACAACAACGTAAGGATTCATCAAAACAATTCGATTAGATCTCCAGTGACCAATGCCAAAACCATTCGACAGGTTGACCGCCCGCCAATCAGTTGCTCTCAGAGACTTGACCCAATAGGAGACCGTAAAGTCTCCTGCCGTCTCGAACGGATGGTCCAAAGTCACAAACCCTGTTGGGAGAAAATGAAGAACTTGCTCGAAGCCATTCTCTGCGACGAAAGTTACTTCTCCGTTAATCGTACCGTGATTTTCTGAAACCGAACGATCCAAGACGTGAGGAGGTGTCTGATCCCCCTGAAACAGCCAGGCCCCTTGTGCCTCATCAATAAACGGCTGAAACCAGGATCGATCATAGGCAATCACCCGATTCTTCCCCGAGGCCCAGACGAGCAGGTACTCCCCCGCCCCGATGCTCGTGCCCCCGGGAAAAGTCCACTTGAAGGGGTTGTTGTAGCTGTCCGAGAGCCCCCAGCCACTCAGGTCGACGGGATCGGTGCCGTAGTTGTAAAGTTCGATCCAGTCCTCGAAGTCGCCGTCTTCATCGGCGATCGTCGTGCCGTTGGAGGCCATAACCTCGTTGATGCGCACGGTGGGGGTGAGGCTATAGGCTGTAGGCTGTAGGCTGTAGGCGAGGAGCAGGCCGAACAGGACCGGAAGGCGCAGGGCGAAGGTGAGAGGGTGGTATTTCATAGGATGGCGGAGGGCGGAGGGCGGAGGGCCGTTTTCGAGCAGGAAGCTTCGTTGCGATTGTCACAAATACGTTAACCCATGAAAATTTTCGGTGACAAGCGCAATCGAGACGTGGGCTGGCGGTGCCCCGGGATGAGGCATGAGCCTCGTTTCCTCTGCGGAGGGCGTTGGCGGGGGGGCGCGGCCTTTCCCTTTATCCCGAACTCTCAGGGGGTTGGTAGACTTGCGTGAGCTGGCCGAGGCGCAGCCAGGAGAGACGCTTGGCGATTTTGAGGAGGCGGAGGAAGATTTGGGCGGTGATGAAGGCATCGCCCGCAGCGGTGTGGCGGTCCGCCGGACGGACACGGAAAAACCGGCTGAGCCCGTCGAGACTGAAGTCTCTGCGCAATTGATCTTCGTTGAGGGCACCGGCGTCCGCGAGGCGAAGGGCCAATCCCATGGTGTCCACGCTGAGGTTGCGCATGGTGAAGCCAAAGTTCCGGCGGCAGGCGGCGTTGATCATCTCGATGTCGTGGTTGATGTGGTGGCCCACGATGACGCCGTCGCGGAGGTAATTCAGAAACTGCTCCAAAGCCTCATCCTCCGGCATACCCGCTTCCGCCTGCTCCCGGGTGATCCCGTGAACGGCCACAGAGGATGTGTTGTGAACGAAGGGAACCAGCGCCTCAAAGGAGTCGTCGAGGTAGATCTGGAAATGAGACACGCCCACGGCTCCATAGGAAACAATGTGGTCCCGCTTGACATCCAATCCGGTGGCTTCGGTGTCGAGGACGACAAAGCGGGCGTTTTCCCATCCCAGATGAAGATCCCAGGTGGGTTCGAAGAAGGTTCGGTGGGCAAGGGCGAGGGGATGTGGGTCCATGGCGGGTGATCAGCTCCGCAGAGCGCGGCCATAGCGGGCGGCGAGCATTTCGAGGACTTCGAGAATCGTGCGAAAGGCGGTCTTCAACTGGGTGCGGGTCTCCGAATCGAGATACGCGGGGCGAATGACGGCACCATCCGTGCCTGCGATGAGGCCCCGGCTGACGCGGGCGAAATAGGCCACGAGAAATGCAGCGGCCGCTTCTTCGAGGAGACTGGCGATTTCGGGTTGGTCAGGTCGCAGACGGGCGGCGACTTCGAGGAGGCGCTCCCGCGTGTTCGTGGGGTAGAGGCGCCCGCCTTCCATAGCCAAAACCCGGGCGGCATCGACCAGGGGTAAGAGCGCGTGCGACTTGATTTCCAACTCTTCGCGCTCGATTCCGCGCTCATCGACGACATATCCCCGGAAAATCGTCCGGGGCGGCTGATTGAGAAGCGAATCCCCCGCCATGTGGCCAATAAAAGCCGGGTATTGGCTGATCGTGCTCTCAATGAAATGCCGCAGCTCGCGGGCGAGGGGGCAGCCATACACCACCGGCCGAAAATCGAAGGCATCGCGGGAATCATAAACAAGGTTGTCTAGAGGCGACTCGATGAGGCTCTGGAAGCGTGCCTTCATGGCACTGAGGGGAAGGCACCACCCGGGCATCTGGGCCAGTACGCCCTGCTCGCTTTCACCAAACCCGCATTGCCGGATCGATTCGCCAACACGGGAGGCAAGGGACCGGAAATAACGGGCGGCTAACTCAGCCGCATCCTCATCGCCCGGCGGGGGATCTTCATAGATAAGGGCATCGTAGACGGCTGAGCGAATGAGGAGTTCGTCGCGACCGCCGCTGCCCATCATCAACCAAGAGTGCTGCAGTCCGGGGTGCACCCATCCTTCGCGCTCCATTGCGGCGCGTTCGAGTTCGATGATGCGCTGGACCATTTTCCTGTTCAGCACGCCAGTCATTTCCATCATCCAGGGAAGGGCCTCCCGGTTCTCCAGAAACTCAAGAATGAGGGTTTCCATGCGATCCCGCAGGGCACGGAGGGCTTCTACATCGGTGGCCTCCGAAATGGCTTCTCCAATGACCGTGGGAAAGCGCCCGTATTGCAAAAACATCGAGCGCTCGGCAACAATCCCCACGGCCCGCGTCGACAGCGTCCCGTCTTCGGTGATGACGATGAAGCGTTTGCCGGAGCGGGTCAATTTGATGAGGAGCGTCCCTGTGCTGTCTGCGGAGGGAGCGGCCACCAGATCGGTGAACATCATTTCTCCCGCTTGGGCGTCGAGGCGCAGCGAGCCATCAAAGACACGGTCCCGCAAATCGCCGTCGGTGATTTTGCCGAGTGGCCGCCCCGCCGCGTCGACAACGAGTACGCACTGAACCATCTTTTTATGCAGCCGCCGGGCCACTTCGCGAAGGGGCTCGTGGAAAGGCACGGTAACGAGCGCTTCGCGGGCAATCCGTTGGGGCTCAGCCACTTCGCCCAGGCCTCCCTTGCGCAAGGTGGTGAGACCGAGACCGCCTCCCTGTGAATCGAGGGTGACTGCGGGATCCCGCCCATCGTAAGCGGGATTGAGAGTGAAATAGGCCGCGAGGTAGCGCTTGGCCTTGGGACTGCGCTCCATGACGGCGATAAACTGCTCCCTGTCGAGGGCGTAGACGATGGTATCGCTCTCGGTTTTTGCGGTGGCGCGATAGGGCTCATCGTGGATCACTCCCTGGAGCCCGAGCATGTCCCCCTCCCCCCGCAAATCAATGAGCCTGTCGCCCTCCGGCCGCTCGTCGACGATACGCACCTTGCCCTGCTGAATCACCAGAATGTAGCGGTCCCGGGGTTGGCCTTTTGTGAAGACAATCTCGCCCCCCTCGTGCAAGCGAACCCGACCGTTTTGGGCGAGGGCGAGCAGATCCTTCTCTTCCAGATAGGCATAGGGCGGGTGCTGTTTCAGGAAGTCCACAATGCGGACGGCAATGGTCGCGGCTTTCATAAAAAAAATGGAGCAATGGGGGTTGGTATCTATTGGCGTCGAACAACTGGCCTGCGTTCAATCCCAAAAGGTCCGCCGCAGCCAAAGATTGAGGAAATACGGGCAAGATTATGCGCAGATGGCTGGCGAGGCGCGCATTGCGTTCTTTTTCTCTTGACCCTTGTGCGTCGAGAGAGACGCTTCTCTCCCTTTTACGGCGGGGTGTGGCTCAGCCTGGTAGAGCGCTACGTTCGGGACGTAGAAGTCGCAGGTTCAAATCCTGTCACCCCGACCATTTTCGGTCATTTGGAGATTTCAGTTAAAATTGCGCCCACTGTGCGCGGTGCCGCGCAAGATATCTTCAAGCCAACAGTGACCGGCCTTCCTCCTGCGCATCTGGCAAATCCCTCTCCACGCCCGCACCCCGCGTGGCGGCCAGGCCATATTTTAATGTTCTGAACATTGTAGGTTGACATGTATTGGAAAACTTTGTTGAGATGGGAGAAAGAGCATGAGTAGAAAATTTTGTCGTAGGTTGAAGTATCCGCGGCTGGCTTGCCACCACCTTATTTCGAGGGTGGTGCAGAAAAGGCGGCTGATGGATGAGGAGGCGATGGAGGCGATGCGCCATATTATGCGTTCGCAGGCGGCGTTTGCGGGGATGGAGGTGCTGACTTATTGCTTTATGGCCAATCACTTTCATATCTTTGTGCGGCTGGATCCGAAGGAGACGGAAAGGCTGGACGATGCGGGTCTGGTGGGGCGGTTTCGGGCGCTCTATGGTGGGACGCGTTGCGCTTCGCTGGGGTTGGATGCGGATGATCTGGAGGCGATTCTGGCGAAGAATGGGGACCCCGCTGAGGGCATCCGGCGACGCTTGAAGGCGCGGATGGGGGATGTGTCGGTCTTTATGAGGGAGGTGAAGACGCGCTTTACTTTGTGGTATAATCGGAAGCGCGGGACGGTGGGCACTTTCTGGGCTGAGCGGTTCCGCAGTGTAATCGTGGAGGCGGATACGAAGGCGCAGAGGATGGTGGCGGCTTACATCGACTTGAACCCGGTGAGGGCGGGTCTGGTGGAGGACGCGGGTGCCTATGGTTTCAGTGGTTTCGGAGAGGCTTGCGCGGGTGGCTCGGCTGCTCGGCGGGGGATCGCCCGGATCGAGGGTAAGCTGACTTGGGCGACGAAATGGCACGAGCGCTACCGTGCGCGGTTATGCAGCCGAATGGGTCCGGGAATGCGGCCTCGCCGAGGAGACGTCCGGATTGCTTCGGGGGAAGCGGAGGGAGAAGATCGCCGAGAAGCCGCCGTGCCCGAGGGATCACGGCTTCTCTCGAAGATCCGCGCTTTCAGCGAGGGGTGGGTGGTTGGTTCGGTTGCGTGGGTGGAAAGCTTTTGCTCGGCAAATGGCTGGCTGGGCTTCCGGAAAGGAAGGAAGGCCAAACCGGTTGTTGAGGAGGGCGACTCGGCATACACGGAGATTGCGACGGCAGCCAAACAACGCTGATGCAGCCATCCGGCAATGGGTGCCCGTGACCAAACCGGGTATCGCGAACCCGCATACCGCCGTCTCATTATGGGCGATTGACAGAGAAGGGCGTTTGCCTAGACCCGTCGTTTGTGAGTGAACTTTCTAATTCCAGAGCGGGGTGCGCGTTTTTTTCGGATGTGCCGGCGGCAGCCGCCGATCCGATCCTGGGCTTGACGGATGCGTTTCGCGCCGATGCCCGCACGGGTAAGGTGAACCTGAGTGTCGGCGTCTATCAGGACGCGGAGGGAGCCAGCCCCGTGTTGGCGACGGTGAAGGCGGCCGAACGCCTGATTCTGAGCGGTGAGTCAACGAAGGCATATTTGCCGATCTCCGGTGATGGCGCCTACACCCGCGAAGCGGCCCGGCTTGTCTTTGGCGACGCCCTCACCGAGAGCGGGCGCATCGCCAGTGTGCACACCCCCGGTGGAACGGGTGCCCTGCGCCTGGCTGGCGAGTTCGCCCGTCATGTCCTGGGCGTGAAGCAAGTTTGGCTCAGTCAACCGACTTGGCCCAATCATCAGGGGATCTTTGGTGCCGTCGGCTTGGAAGCAAAAGGGTATCCCTACTACGACGCGACAGCGAAAAACGTGAACTTTGCAGGGATGCGCGCGGCCCTGGAAGGCGCTTCGCCGGGTGATGCGGTCCTCTTGCACGCGTGTTGTCACAACCCGTCCGGAGCCGACTTGGACACGGATCAGTGGTCTGCGTTGGCCGGGATTCTTGGCGAGCGGCGGCTGCTCCCGATTGTCGACTTTGCTTACCAGGGTTTCGGGGATGGTTTGGAGACGGATGCCCAAGGGGTGCGGGTGCTCACCGAAGCCGGGCTGGAAGTGATTGTCTGCAGTTCCTTCTCGAAGAACTTTGGCCTCTATCGGGAACGTGTGGGGGTCCTTAGCCTGCTTGCCCAAAATGCGGACGATGCGGCTCGGGTCATGGGTCAGGCGAAGGCGCTCATCCGTACCAATTTCTCCAACCCACCCGCCCATGGGGGCGCGATTGTGTCGACAATTCTCCTGAGCGATGAGCTGAGGGCCCGGTGGATCGTTGAACTGGACGAAATGCGCGCGCGCATCGCCGGGATGCGGTTCGCTTTGGTGGACGGTCTGCGGGCCGCCGGGGCGACGCAGGACTTCTCCTTCCTTCTTGAGCAAAAGGGCATGTTCTCTTTTTCCGGTCTCACTCCGGAACAAGTGAAGATCCTGCGGGAGGCACACGCGGTTTACATCGTTGGTAACGGGCGCATCAACGTGGCCGGTCTAACGCCCGCCAATGTTTCAGGGGTTTGCGCGGCCATCGCCGCCGTGCTCTGAAGAAAACCCGTGCCCGCGAAAGAAGGCGAGAGTTCCCTGCCACCACTCGGCTCCGGGAAAAAAAGTAAGCGTGTTGTGGTCGCTACCCGGTTCCACCCATAGCCACTTCGGGCCGGTATGGCTCTCGTAAAGCGCCCTTCCCAGCCGCGTGGGCACCACCCTATCATTTTCCGCAAGGACAAAGGCCACCGGCCCGCTAAATAACGGTAATGCAGTATCGTTTTCAAACCGGTCTCGCAGAAGAAGATTCACCGGAAGGAAGGGGTAGTGCGACCGGGCAACGTCGGTGAGGCTCGTGAAGGGAGTGAGCAGGAGAAGCCCCCCTACCCGATCCGGCTGCCCGGCCGCCGCCCGCACGGCAACCCCCGAGCCGATGGACTCGCCAACAAGAAGGAGCGGCCCTTCCCCGGCCTCGCTCCGCAGAGCCGCGATCGCCGCCTCTGCGGCCCGGTGAAAAGCCGCTTCGGAAGGACTTCCGGAGCGGGCTCCATAGCCGGGGTACTCCAGTACACGCACGTCCCAATCGCCCGGCGGAAAAAGATCGATGAGATAGGTCCGGTGGAGAGCAAACCCCGCATTCCCGTGAAAAATCAAAACCTGATTTGGCGGACGCTCTTCGGCGAAGGGCCGCCGCCAGCCATGAAACTGACCGTTTGCATCGACCCAGGGCAACAAGCCCCCCTCTTCAGCCATACGCATGAGGAAGCCTTCAGCCGCGCGGCTCGGGTGGTAAATGAGACGGCGCTGACACCCGGCGACGAGCAGAACAAAGAGCCCATAAACCAGAAGGAGAAGACCAAGGATGCGGAGAGACGGCATGATCATATCACAAAAAAAAGTGTGGTTAAAAAGGGAAAGTACTTCCGCGCACTATAGCGAGAGGCCAAGCCTTGACCAACCCGCCCGCAAAAACAAAAACATTCGGCCCAACCGGAGAATCAAAGAAGGTTTCCCAAGCTCGAAAACAGCCCGAGTTTCCGGGCAACGGGTGGTGCTCTCACGGAACCATGGGGACGGTTTTGTTTTGGCAGGGTTGACAGCAACGTATTCCCTTCGAGACATCTGCGGTCATGGAATCCTCGCCTTGCGACACGTCTGCGGCCCGCCGCCTGCTCAGAGGCTATTACTTCATCACGGATCACCGGCTCACGCGACAGGGCATCGAACGGGATACGATCGATGCCTTGCGAAGCGGGGTCACGGTGGTGCAGTATCGTCGAAAAGAAGGCCCGTCGCGGCTGCTCTATCAGGAAGCCCGTGAACTGCGGGCGCTCACCCACGGGGCCTGTTTCCTGGTGAATGACCGGGTGGATATTGCCATGGCCTGTGGCGCAGACGGCGTCCATATCGGCCAGTCGGACCTGCCCACTGCGGTTGCCCGCAAGCTCCTCGGGCCGGGTTCTATCCTCGGTGTGACCGTGCGATCTGTGGAAGAGGCCCGACTCGCCGAAGCCGCCGGTGCCGATTATGTGGGCGTCGGCGCGATCTTTGGCACGAGCACCAAGGAAGATGCGGGACCACCGGTCGGCCTGGAGTTACTCCGCGAAATCCGGCGAGCAATCCGTCTGCCCATAACGGCCATAGGCGGAATCACATTGGAAAACGCCCCTGCGGTGATCGCGGCCGGAGCCCAAATGGTCTGCGCCATCAGCGCCGTCGTCGCCGATCCCCGACCGGCGGAGGCGGCCCAGCGCTTTCAAAATCTCTTTGCTTCCAAGTGAGCCAAGCCGGATAGAGTGCGGCACCGACCTCACAGGGAATCGCAAAATCCTTGGTCATACTTTGTTGACGGAAGGATTCTGATGATATGATTCTTCGCGTCAGTTCCCCTGACTACCCGTCGAAATCCCCCATGTCTCCCCTCAGTTTACAAGTGTCGGAAGTTTGGTTCCTAACCGGAAGCCAGCATCTTTATGGTGACGATACCCTCCGCCAAGTGCAGGCTCATGCGGATGAAATCGTGCGGGGCCTCAATGCTTCGGGCGAACTCCCTCTCCCCATCCGGGGCCGGGCCATCCTGACCACGCCTGATGCGATCACCCGCACCCTGCGCGAAGCCGGCACGGATTCTTCCTGTGCCGGGGTCATTGTCTGGATGCATACATTTTCACCGGCGAAAATGTGGATCAGCGGCCTCAATTCGCTTCGACGCCCCCTCCTCCACTTTCACACGCAATTCAACCGGCTCATTCCATGGGAATCCATCGACATGGATTTCATGAACCTCAACCAGTCCGCGCACGGCGACCGTGAGTTTGGATTTGCCTGCACGCGCCTCCGGCTGAATCGAAAGGTCGTGGTGGGTCACTGGGCCGATCCGGCCATCCTCCCGCCCATGCGCAATTGGATGCGCGCAGCCCGCGCATGGCACGACTGGCAGGGCATGCGCGTCGCCCGCCTGGGAGACAACATGCGCGCCGTGGCCGTGACGGAGGGCGACAAGGTGGCGGCGGAAAACCGCTTTGGTTTCTCCGTCGATGGATACGGGGTAGGCGATCTGGCCTGTATCCAAAAAGACCTGACCGATGAAGCCGTTGATGCGCTCGTCGGGGAATATCTGGACACCTATGCGGTCGCCCCGACTCTGCAGCCGGATGGTCCGCGCCACCGGGACCTGCGGGAGGCAGCCCGTATCGAGCTTGCCTTGCTGACCTTCCTCAAAGAGCGCGGTTGCGCCGCCTTCACCACCACGTTTGAGGACCTCCACGGGCTGCGCCAGCTCCCCGGTTTAGCCGTGCAGCGCCTCATGGCTGCGGGCTATGGATTTGCTGCCGAGGGCGACTGGAAAACAGCCGCGCTCCTGCGGGCAATGAAGGTCATGGCAGCCGATGCGCCCGAAGGGGTGTCGTTCATGGAGGATTACACATACCATTTCGACGAATCGGGCGGGCAGGTTCTGGGTTCGCACATGCTCGAGATCTGCCCGAGCATCTCCGAGGGTCAACCAAAGCTGGAGATTCACCCGCTCGGTATTGGCGGCAAAGAGGATCCCGTTCGGCTGGTCTTCGATTGCCCTGCGGGAGCCGCACTCAACGCTTCCCTGATCGATCTGGGCAACCGCTTTCGCCTTGTCGTCAATACGGTCGAGGCACTCAAGCCGGAGTCACCGCTACCGCGACTGCCAGTCGCCCGCACGCTTTGGCGGCCCCTCCCCGACCTGCCCACAGCCGCCGCCGCATGGATCCTTGCCGGGGGTGCACACCACACCGGTTTCACCCGCGCCCTCCGCGCGGAGACCTTGGGAGACTTTGCGGAAATGGCCGGCATCGAATTTCTCCTCATCGACGAAACGTGTCGTCTCCCCGACCTCAAGGATCGCCTTCGGTGGAACGACCTTTACCATCACCTGGCCCACGGGCTCGGACATACATAAGACCATGGATTCAATTTTGCGCAAAATTCGTGACGAATGTCTCGAGGCTAACAAAGCCCTGCCTGAGACCGGTTTGGTCGATTTCACCTTCGGCAATGTCAGCGTGCTCGATTTGAGCCGCGGCATCTTTGCCATCAAGCCAAGCGGGATTCCCTACGATGACTTGCGCAAAGAGGACATCGTCCTTCTCGATCTCGACGGTAAAGTGCTCTACGGCGAGTCCAAGCCCTCCAGTGACACCCCCACCCACCGCTACCTTTATCGAACACTCGGTGAGCGGGGGGTACACGCCATCGTCCACACGCACAGCCGCCGGGCGGTGGCCTTTGCGCAAGCGGGGTTTGCCATTCCATGCCTGGGCACGACCCACGCGGACTATTTTGCCGGAGAAGTCCCCATCACCCGCGACCTCACCAAAGCGGAGGTCAAGGGCAATTACGAATGGGAGACCGGCAAAATCATCGCGGAGGTCTTCGCAGAGATCGATCCGATGCCTATTCCGGCTGTAATCGTCCGACGCCACGGCCCCTTTGCCTGGGGTGCCAACGGCATAAAAGCGGTGGAAAACGCCCACGTTCTCGAAGTCGTTGCCGACATCGCTTGGCAAACGCTCCTTCTCAATCCGCGGGCCGAATCAATTCCGGCCTATCTTTTGGAAAAACACTACAAGCGCAAGCACGGCCCCGAAGCCTACTATGGGCAACCCACCGACCCTTCGGAGCGCAAGGCACACCGCCCACCGAAAGCGCCGCGCAAAGGTTACCCCGATCCCCGTTTCTACGCCTTCGATCGCTGAGCGGAAGATCAGACCGAAGGGAGCGGGGGCGTGCCTGCCAACTCTTCCGGCCACCGCTGGCGGGCCGGTGAGTAGCACGTGGTCCGGCCCCCGATCACCTCGCGGCAAAGCGGCCGTCCGGTTCGCGGGCAGACCCCGCCATCCCGCCAACGGTGCGGGAAGAGCCAGTCATCCGGAGGATCGCCCCAATCCGTCGCAATCACCCGCAAAGCGTCTTCGGCCACCTCCCGAACGCGCCGATGTAGCTCGCTCAGCTTGACTCCACGCACCCGCCCCCCGGGACAGGCCGGATGGATGCCGGACCGCCACAAGATCTCATCAGCCATCCAGTTGCCCACTCCCGGAAAGAATTCCTGGCGCAACAAAATTGCTTTCAGCGGAGCCCGCGCATGTCGCCGCAAAACGTTGCCCAAAAACTCCCGTGTAAAGGCCGGTGTCGTCACCTCCGGTGGCAACCTCTTCCAAAACGGGGGCTCGCCATCAACAGACCGGTAACAACGAATTTCGCCAAACATCCGGGAGTCGTTGTAAACCAGCGCGGCCTCATTCGTGTAGAGGATCAGATGATCGTGTTTCGACGGGGTGGTTTCCCGCGGACCCCGCTGCAAACGCCCGGCCATACCCAGATGAAGGTGTAACCAAAGCCCCCCGCTGAACCCGAAAAGCATTTGCTTCCCATGGGTTTGCATAGATTGCAGAATCTCACTGTCGAGTCCGGACAATGCTGGAAAATCACAGCGGCGGAAGACCCGCTTACCCTCTTGGCACCGCACGCGCTCCACTCGCTGACCCAGGCACGGGACCCACTGGTTCGCATAAAACTTAACTTCCGCTAGTTCAGGCATCTCACCCCAACGAGCGGCGGAAATCCCGCAGGGCAAGTTCACGGAAGAAAAACCGCGAAAAACGGGCAGTGGCGCGATCTCACCTTGGGATCGGCGCGTTGCGCCCGCAGCTATGCCGGGGCCTGCGTGAAATTCGGCGGCACACAGAAAACCTTGATTTACTCCCGATGAATATCTCCCGGGGGAATCCTCGAAAGAGGATAAAGATGGCACGGGGCAAGGGAGTCGAACCCCTAACCTCCTGATCCGTAGTCAGGTGCTCTATCCAATTGAGCTAGCCCCGCACATCACAAAGCCGAGAAAGAAGGCAGAGACCGCACCCCAGCGCAAGTGTTTTTTTCACTTTTATGCTCGAATCGGATCATCAGGCTTTGCCGGATCGCATTCAATTACTCGCAATTGATTCGACATTCCCGCGAAGCCATCCCGACACTCTCCCGCATGGCCTCTCCATTTCGCGTGCTTCAGGTTGGTTGCGGTTCGATTAGCTCGGCTTGGCTCAAAGCTGCCGCGCTTTTTCCTGACGATATCAGCTTTGTCGGCTTCGTCGATCTCTCGCTGGAGGCCGCGCAAAAGCGGGCGGCGGAGTCCGGCACGACAGCTCCGTTTACCGGCACGGATGTGGCCAAGGCTCTCGCGGAGACCCGCCCCGAGGTAGTCTTCGACTGCACCGTCCCGGCTGCCCATGAAGCCGTCACCTGTGCCGCCCTTGCCGCCGGTGCGCATGTGCTCGGGGAAAAACCCATGGCTTCATCGATCGATGAAGCGCGCCGCATGATCGCCGCCGCCGCCAAGCGCCACTATGCCATCACGCAAACCCGCCGCGCGCACGGCAGCCTGCGCGCCGTCGCGGCAGCGGTGGCCTCGGGGGCCATCGGGCGGCTCCACACGATCAACGCCGATTTTTACATGGGCCCCCACTTCGGCGGCTTCCGCGAGGAGATGGCGCACGTGCTTCTCCTCGATATGGCCATCCACAGCTTCGACCAGGCGCGCTGCCTCGCCGCAAAGAATGCCACACACGTCTACTGCCACGAATACAACCCGCCCGGCTCGTGGTTTCGCCACGGGGCCAGCGCCATGGCGATTTTCGAAATGGAGGGCGGGGCGGTCTTCAACTACCGCGGCAGTTGGTGCGCCGAAGGCGAGCGGACTTCGTGGGAGTGCGGTTGGCGGCTCATCGGTGACAAGGGCACCTTACAGTGGGACGGCGCATCCTCCATTCAGCTCTCCCTCCCGTCTGCCGAAGAAGGCTTCCTCCGGCCCTTCGAGACCACCACGATCCCGCCCCTCGACCTCGGTCAGAAAGGCTCCGGGCACGCCGGCATCATGGGCGATTTCTTCCGCGCGCTCCGCACGGGCGGCACGCCGGAAACCGCCGCCGCCCGAAATTTTGGCAGCCTCGCGATGGTCCTTGCAGCCGTCGAAAGTGCCCGTGCCGGTCAACGTATTGCCGTGCCCGCTATCTGAAATCCACCCACTTCCCCCAATTTGATCGGCAACGTTGCTTGACTTGCCGGCGGCAAGCCGCATTTTGCCCGCATTTCGCTTCCGGGCGCAAACCCCGCCCTTTTTATTATGGCCGAAGGATTCAAGGACACCCTGCACCTCCCCCAAACGGATTTTCCGATGCGGGGCAATCTCCCCGCGCGCGAACCCGAGCTGTTCGCCCAGTGGGACCAGACCGGCCTCTACGAACGCATTATTGAGCGCCGCGCGAGCGCCCCCGCCTTCATCCTCCACGACGGCCCGCCCTACGCCAACGGCAACATCCATATGGGCCACACCTTGAATAAGGTGCTGAAGGACATTGTCGTGCGCTACAAGTCCATGCGCGGCCACCGCGCCCCCTACGTGCCCGGTTGGGACTGCCACGGCCTGCCCATCGAACAACAGGTTCTCAAAAAAGTGGGCGATAAAATCCACGACATGGCCCCCGGCGAGCTGCGCAACCTCTGTCAGGACTATGCCCAGGCGTGGATCGGCATCCAGCGCGACCAGTTCAAGCGCCTCGGCATCCTCGGCGACTGGAACCGTCCCTACACTACCCTGCAGCCCACCTACGAAGCGGGCATTCTCAATGTGCTCGCCGCGCTCACGAGCAAAGGGCTCATTCGCAAGGGCTTCAAAACGGTGCACTGGGACCCCGTCTTCCGAACCGCCCTCGCCGAGGCGGAGATCGAATATCACGAGCACGCGTCGCCCTCGATCTACGTGGCCATGCCCGTCCTCGATGCTCAAAAGCACGCCTGCCTCGCCGGGTTGAGCAACCCCGCTTTTGTCATCTGGACAACCACCCCCTGGACGATGCCAGCAAATCTCGGCATCAGCCTCAACCCGGAGTTGCCCTACGTGGCCCTCGCCGCGCCGGACGGTCGCCACTTCATCGTCGCGGAAGGCCTCGCGGAGCGCTTCCAGCAGGCCTGCGACCTCGGCGAGCTGCCCGTGGCCGCCCACCTCCAAGCCGCCGACCTGGAACGTGCGGAGGCCGCCCATCCTTTCTTCAGCGATGTGCGCAGCCTCGTCATGCTCGGCGACCACGTAACTCTTGAACAGGGCACGGGCTGCGTCCACACCGCCCCCGGGCACGGCGCTGATGACTTTATCATCGGCAAAGCCTACGGTCTCCCGGTCTTCTGCCCGGTCGATGCCAAAGGTTGTTACACGGACGAGTTCCCCGAAATGGCGGGCGAATTTGTCTTCAAAGCCAACCCGAAGATCGTCGAGCGCCTGCGCGAAAAGGGCCTCCTCCTCGCCCACAAGCAAGTGCGCCACGAATACCCCTTCAGCTGGCGGAGCAAGCACCCCATCATCTTCCGCGCCACCGAACAGTGGTTTATGGAACTGGCCGATGGCGGTGTGCGCGAACGCGCCCTCGAAGCCATCGACGAGGCCGTGCAATGGATTCCCCACTGGGGCCGCGAGCGCATCCGCAGCATGGTCGAGCGTCGCCCTGAGTGGTGCCTCAGCCGCCAGCGGCACTGGGGCGTGCCCATCCCGGCCATCCGCTCCAAGGCCACCGGCAAATCCTGCCTCGATGCCCGCATTATCGAACGCTTCATCGGGCGCGTGCGCGAACGCGGCACCAATGCCTGGTATGACGAGCCGCTCGAAAGCTTCCTCCCGCCCGACTTCGTTCACCCCGAGACCGGCGAAACCGGAGCCGACGCCTTCGAGAAGGAGTTTGATATTCTCGATGTGTGGTTTGACTCCGGAGCCAGTCACGTCGCCGTGCTCGAACAGGATGAGCGCCTCCACTCCCCCGCCGATCTCTACCTCGAAGGAAGCGACCAGCACCGCGGATGGTTCCAGAGCGCCCTCCTCCTCGGCATCGGCGCACGCGACAAAGCCCCCTTCAAGACCGTCCTCACGCACGGTTTCGTCCTCGACGGCGAAGGCAAGGCCATGTCGAAATCCGTCGGCAACGTCATTTCACCCCTCGACCTGATCGGCAAATACGGCGCGGATATCCTCCGCCTCTGGGTGGCGAGTACGGACTACCGCAACGACATCGGTATCTCCGATGAGATCGTGCGCACCACCGCCGATGCCTACCGCACCGTGCGCAACTCCCTCCGCTTCCAACTCGGCAATCTCTACGATTTCCACCCGGCGGAGCACGCCATTCCCCACGCCGACCTCAACCCCCTCGATCAGTGGGCTCTGGGTCAACTCGCCGCCCTCACCAAGGAGGTCACGGAGGCCTTCGAAGCCTACGAGTTTCACCGCGTCTACCATCTGCTCAACCGTTACTTTACAGTCACCCTCTCCGCGCGCTACCACGACTTCATCAAGGACCGCCTTTACACAACGCGCGCGGATGGCCAGGAGCGCCGCTCCGCCCAGACGGTCCTCCACCACCACGCGCAGATCCTGCTGCGCCTCCTCGCTCCCTTCCTCACCTTCACGGCCGATGAAGCTTGGGCGCATCTGCCAGCGGATCCCGCCCGCGCCGCCTCCGTTCACGAAAGCGATTGGCCGGAGATCCCCGCCGAATGGGTGAACTCGCCCACCACCGCTGAGGTTGAGCGCCTCTTCGAGATGCGCGAGCGCGTGAACGAACGCCTCGAAGCCATCCGTACGGAAAAAATCATCGGCAAATCCATCGATGCCGCCGTCACTTTCACGGGAAATCCAGGGGATGAGCTCTTCGCCACGCTGACACGCCACGAGCGCATCCTGCCCGAGTTGTTCATCGTCTCCACGGTAACTTTGAACGCCGACCCGGCCGCCGAGTCTCTTTCCCTTCATGCCGAACACGCCCCCGGGGTGCGCTGCCCGCGCTGCTGGCGCTGGGTGCCCGCCCTCGTCGAGACGGCCCACGGTGCCGTTTGCGACCGCTGCGCGGACGCCCTCACGACGGCGTGATCCTTGCTCACGTGTCCCCAACTTCAACTAAATCAAAAGCTTTCCATGCCCGCAAAAAAGTCCGCCGCCGCTAAAAAAGACGCTCCCAAGAAGAGCGCCGCCAAGAAGCCTGCCACCAAAAAAGCCGCTGTCCGCAAGGCCCCGAAAAAGGCTCCCATCGGCGATGCCGGGAAGCCGGCAAACCCTTCCGCAGCGACCACCCCCACCCCCGAAGCGGCAAAAAACGGGAAGGAGAAAAAAATTGCGGACGCTTCCGAGGCCTTGAAGCGGCGCCCGCACCACACACCTCCCATCTTCAAGGTGCCCAGCCGGCGCCAGGCACCCATCGTCTTCACCCTCGAAGACGTGCGCGAGCACCTCAAAAAGCGCCTGAAGGAGCAAAAGGCCGCTGAAGCCGATGCCGCCGCCAAAGCCGCCGAGGAAGCCGCCGCGCAAATACCCGTGGAAACTGCTAAGGTCGACGCCCCCGCTGTCGCCTCTGCTCCCGTACAAGCGGGCAAACGCGCCGCTGCCAGCCTCGAAGACATCCTCGGCCTCACCGGCGGGGGCGCGACCCAGTCCAAGACCGTTCCGGCCAAGTGGCAGCACTACCACAATCTCCTCACGGAACTGCGCGACCACGTGAAGAGCGGCCTTGCTCAGCACTCAAGCGACACCCTCAAGCGATCACAAAAAGAAGATGCGGGCGACCTCGCCACTTCCTCCGACGCCGGCACCGACACCTTTGATCGCGACTTTGCCCTTTCCATGCTCTCCACCGAGCAGGAAGCCCTCAAGGAAATCGAAGCCGCCATCGACCGGATTTACAAGGGCACCTACGGAACCTGTGAAATCACGGGCCAGGCCATCTCAAAGGAACGCCTGGAAGCCGTCCCCTTCACCCGCTTCTCCCTCGAGGGACAGCGTCAGCACGAACTCACCGCGCGCCGCCGTGTGCAGCGAACGGGTGCCTTCCTCAACGAAGGCTCCGCCGAGGGCGTCACATTTGGGGACGATGACAACGACGACTGACCCCCTTGCTCCCGGGCGCACCTCCTACCGGCTTCTCTTCATTCTCGCAGCGGTTGTCTTCGCCCTCGATCAGGCAACCAAACTCTGGATCGTGCACCTTTCCGGCTTTCCCCACGGGTTTTATCCTCCGTTCGGCGGCATGGAAATCATCCCCGGCTTTTTTTCCCTCGTTTACACCACCAATGCCGGAGCTGCCTGGGGCATCCTCGAAGGGCGGGGCAGCATCCTCCTCGGCATCGCCGTCATCGCCTTGGGCACAATCTATTTTTTCCGCCGCGAACTGGAACTGTCGCGCACACCCATGCAACTCGCTTTCGGTCTCATCATCGGCGGCATTCTCGGTAATTCCCTCGATAGGCTGGTCCACGGGCACGTCATCGACTTCCTCGACGTTCACCTCGGTTTCTACCGCTGGCCCACCTTCAATATAGCCGACAGCGGAATCGTTGTCGGTTGCGCCTTCTACATCTATCTGAGCTTCCGTAGCCCCGGTCCCCCTCCCGAACCAACGGGTCAGCAGGTGTAACAATGGAGCCGGAAAGCGCCCGCTGAGGCCGGAAAGCGCTGCTCACAGTCTCGTTTTTCAACGAAGGCGATAAAGAGCCGGTTCGTCATCCAAAGGCAAGAGACGCTTGGGCTTCTTTGGACGCTTGGGGAAGTAAATCGATTTATTCTGGGCGGCCCACTCTTCAACAAAAGCTCGTGAACCGATGATCGCCCCCCTCGTCATATAGCGAAGCCGGCAAAACAGCGATTCACCCCGCGACAGCAGCCCGCCTTGGCGAAGCGTCTGCTCCAACGCTTCCTTCGAGACCGTGCCCCCCTTCCCCGGGTCACTCCCGGAGATGAACAGACGGCGTCGATACATCGCGGCGATCTCCTCGATCGACTCCGCATGTTCCGCCGCAAGCCGCAAAAACAAGGCAAAGCGGCTGAATCCCTGCCGCGTCCCCGCCGCCTCGCCGTAGCCGCTGAATTGATAATCCTTGGGATCCCGCACGATTCCCGCCCGCACCGCATTCAGATCAATATAGGCCGCCACCGCCGTCAGCGCTGCCGCCGAGTCCTCCACCAAGACACTGTGGAAACGATCCTCCCAAAGCGTCCCCAGGCGATCCTGCTTGCGGTTGTAGATGATCGAAAAGCGCTGTTTGAGGATTTTCACAAACATCGGCAAAGAGCCCATGCGCCCAATCAGCAAGGCCCGCATGCGTTCGCGAATATCGCCCCCGGCAGCCAAGGCCCGGTCGATACGGAAGAAGGAAAGCGGCTGCCCCTTCCGCTCCTCTCCATAGAGCAGCCGTGCCCTTCGACGAAGCTCTTCATCATCCGGTTCTCCCGGCGAAGCCGGCACCTCCACCAAGAGATGAAAGTGGTTGTCGAGAATCGCATACGTGAGCACCCGCACTCCGCAAAATTCCGCTACCCGCCGCAACAAACCGCGAAAGACCTCCTTATCCACGTCGGTAAGACGGAAGGACCGGTCAACCACACGGCTGACCACGTGATAATATCCCCGGACCCCCTTTTGGATAATCCGGGGTGCTCGTCGTGACTTGGGCGGGATCAATTGCATCATAGTAACGGTGCATACTGCAAAAAAATCAAGACGTTGCAAGAAGATTTATGCCCGGTCGTTTTAAGAAAATTATGCCTGGTCATTTTATTTGACTTGGGGGTATCCATACTCCCCTTTGCCTATGCCTCTGTGAGTCGGCGCTCCAGCAAGGGGAGCGCGGGATCGAAGGATAAGCGCCCGCCTTTGGCTGACCACCGCCCGTCGCGGTCGGCATAGGCCGCAAAAGCAATCATTGCAGCATTGTCACCCGTGTGGCCGCGCTCAGCGATGTAGAGCGGCAGCCGACGCTCTTCCGCCAAACCCGCGAAGGCCTTGCGCAACCGTCCGTTGTTCGCCACTCCGCCGGATAAACCAAGGCTCCGCCAGCGCTTCCGGCGCAGGACCTGGCCCGTCTTGATGACGAGGGCATCCACCACGGCGCTCTCATAGCTTGCACACACATCCCGCAAATCGCGCACCAGTTCCGCATCCGTCATCTTCTCCAATCGATATCGCAGGCTTGTCTTCAATCCGGAGAAAGAAAAGCGGTCGTCACCACCACTGCGCGACGGGCGGGGAAAATCAAAGGCCCCGGGATTTCCGCCTGCGCCTGCCTTTTCGATGAGGGGTCCGCCGGGATAAGCCATCCCGAGCAATTTCGCTCCCTTGTCGAGGGCCTCGCCAGCGGCGTCGTCCACCGTCTTCGCCCAAACACGGAGGTGCCCGTCGGTTTCGATGGAGACGAGCAGGGTATTGCCGCCCGAAACAATCAACCCGAGATGTGGCAGGAGGCCGGTCAGGGCCATTCGAAAACCCGCCGGATCATCCGCGTGCAAGCGGATAAAAGGGGAAAAAAGGTGTCCCCGCAAATGATGAATGCCGTAGAGCGGCACCCGATAAACCTGGCTCAGCGCGTGCGCCAGGGAGACACCAAGGGCGAGACATCCGGCCAGCCCCGGACCCACGGTCACGGCGATCTCAGAAATCGCGCCGGGCGCCTCCTTTTCGACCTCCCGGAGAAGGCGTGGAAAAGCGGCGAGGTGTTCCCGGCTGGCGACATCGGGCACCACCCCCCCATAGAAGGCATGCCGCTCGATCTGCGAGTGTATCCACTCCCCGCACAAGCCGCGATCCTCCGCAAACAGGGCCATCGCCGATTCATCGCATGAACTTTCTATCGCCAAAATCACGCGCTCCAATCCGCCCCACCCCGCTCCCTATGGCAAGCTTCCTGGTGGGTTAGTGTCGGAGATTTTCCGATGCAGCGAGGGCCTCGCGTGCCTTGGGCTCGAGGCCACGGAGCGTCTCACGAACGTCGTAGCCCGAAGGTCCCTGAAATACGCGCAGCCCGAATTCGCGCATGATCGATAGCAAGTGATCGAAGATGTCAGACTGGATGCCTTCGTAGAAAACCCAGCGGGTGTCGTTTGTGAAAGCGTAGATTTCAAGCGGCAGACCGTGCTCGGTTGGAGCGAGTTGCCGCACAATCATCAGCTCCCGCTGCAGTATCCCGGGATGCGCCTTCAAATACGCCAGGCAATAAGCCCGAAAGGTGCCGATATTCGTGAGGCGGCGCCCATTACAAAGGATCTCCAAATCAAGCCCTGTTTCCTTGTTCGCGGCCTCCACCTCACGGACCTTGGCCGCGAGGTATTCCTGAATCAGCCGGATACGCTTGAAACGCTCCATTCGCGCTTCGTCGACGAAATCAATTGTCTGCATGTCGATGTAGATCGACCGTTTGATCCGGCGACCCTGATTCTCAAACATCGCGCGCCAGTTTTTGAAAGATTTTGAGATCAGATCGTAGGACGGAACCGTGGTAATCGTACGGTCCCAGTTGCGCACCTTCACGGTGGTCAATGAGACGTCGATGACATCCCCATCGGCCCCGTTACTCGGCATCTCAATCCAATCCCCCACCCGCACCATTTGGTTCACTGAGATCATGACACCCGCGACCAGCCCGAGCAAAGCATCGCGAAAGATCAGAAGCAACACGGCGGTAAGGGCACCAATTCCGCTCAGGAAAAAGATCGGCGTCTTACCCACCAAAACCGAAAGCACAAGGATGCCCCCGATAAGGAAGGCAACCAGTTTGATCGCCTGCACAAAGCCCTTGATGGGAATGTCCGCGCCGCGTTTCGTCTCCCCGATAATTGCTTGGACAGCATTGAGCGCCGCGCTCATCACGAGAAACATGATCACGATGATATAAATGAGAACAGCATTGTTCACCAATGTCTCATAGGCCCCAAAGACCCCCCGCCCGAATATGTTGATCACCATGGCTGGAGCCAGGTGAGAGAGCCGGGTAAAGACATGGTTATCGGCCAATTTATCATCCCACGACCAAGGCGTACGCCGGACGAGTTTGGTCACCAGCCGCACGATAATCCGCTTGGCAACCAGGTTCGCCAAAAACGCCAGAATCGCGATGCCGACCCCGGCGAGGAACACACTGGCAATCTCCGCAGATGCGGTATCAAGGCCCTGTCTCTCAAAAAAACGAACAAGAGACGGCAGGACTCCGCTGGAGAGGAGAGGGGTAGGCGATTCGGTTTCCATGATGATCAAACCCATCCACGACGCACCCCCCTCGCCTGAAATGCAAAACAAAAGCGCTCTTTGTTCAGACCGCCAGCCCCTCGCCTTGCGGACTCACCACATAATAGCCACCTTCTACATCCGAAAGGCTTTACCCGTGAATGCCCCACTCATCCTGTCTGTCGCCGCAAGGACCACATGGCAAATTTTTTTACCGTGAAAAATTAAAAAATCAGTTTCAACGCCGATTGCGAAGTCCACAAACTGGCAAGTGTTTAAACCGCGTATTTTTATTTCCAGGCCGCTGGGGGATTTTTTGTGAACTCGCGAACAACCCTTTACCTTGGGCAGGGAATGAGTTTGGTTCCTTCACCATGAGTAAAAAAGTCCTCATTATTGGTGCGGGCGGCGTAGGCGGCGTGGTCGCCCACAAGTGCGCCCAGGTTCCGGAAGTTTTCGGCGATATCACGCTGGCCAGTCGCACGGAGGCCAAGTGCAAAGCCATCGCGGCGCAGATCGACCGGCCCATCGCCACGGCGCAGGTGGACGCGGACAATGTGCCCGAGACAGTGGCGCTCCTGAAACGCGTTCGCCCGGACATTCTCATCAACGTGGCCCTGCCCTACCAGGATCTCACCCTCATGGATGCCTGCCTGGAGGCGGGTGTGGACTATCTCGACACGGCCAACTATGAGCCTCTCGACACAGCCAAGTTCGAATACAAGTGGCAGTGGGCCTACCACGACCGCTTCAAGAATGCCGGGCGCATGGCGCTGCTCGGGAGTGGTTTTGATCCCGGCGTGACCAATGTTTTCACGGCCTACGCGGCAAAGCACCACTTTGATGAAATCCACGAGCTGGACATCATCGATTGCAACGCGGGCGATCATGGCCACCCCTTCGCCACCAACTTCAACCCCGAGATCAACATCCGCGAGGTGACTGCGCGCGGGCGCTTCTTTGAGAAGGGTGAATGGAAATCAACCGACCCGCTCTCTGTCTCGCAGACCTACGATTTCCCCGCCGGCATCGGGCCGAAAAAGATCTACCTGCTCTACCACGAGGAACTCGAATCGCTCGTCAGGTTCTTCCCCACCATCAAGCGCGCGCGATTCTGGATGACGTTTTCTGACAATTACCTCAAGCACCTCGAAGTTCTCCAAAATGTCGGCATGACACGGATCGATCCGGTGGAGTTTGAGGGCAAGCAGATCGTCCCCATCCAGTTCCTCAAGGCCCTTCTTCCCGACCCTGCCAGCCTCGGGCCCCGCACGAAGGGAAAGACCTGTATCGGCTGCCTCGTCAAGGGCGTGAAGGACGGCAAGGCGCGGACCTACTACGTTTATAACATCTGCGACCACGAAGCTTGCTACCGGGAAGTGAAGTCACAGGCCATCTCCTACACCACGGGCGTGCCTGCGATGATCGGCGCGAAGATGATGCTCACCGGCAAGTGGCGCGGTGAAGGCGTGTTCAACATGGAGCAGCTCGATCCGGATCCATTCATGGAAGCGCTCAATCAGCACGGCCTGCCCTGGGAGGAGAAATTTTTGTGAGCGAGGCTCCCCCCGCCTTTCCGGAGGGCCTTGATCCCGCCACGGTGGCGGCGGTGCCCAGCCCGGCGTTCGTGGTGGATGCCGCCCGGTTGCGCCGTAATCTGGAAGTCCTCGACTCCGTTCAAAAGCGAACAGGTGCGCGTATCCTGCTTGCCCTGAAGGGCTTCGCTATGTTCCGCACATTTCCTCTGATCCGCCGTTATCTGAGCGGGACCTGCGCCAGCGGCATCGATGAAGCCCGCCTTGGGCGCGAGGAGTTCGGCGGCACCGTGCACACCTTCGCCCCCGCCTTCAAGGAAGAGGAAGTGCGCGAGCTTTTGGAGATCACCGATCACCTGGTCTTCAACTCCTTCGCTCAATGGCGACACTTCCGGCCCTTGGTGGAGGCGGCTGGACGCAAAGTCTCCTGCGGCTTGCGCGTGAACCCGGAACATTCCGAAGGAACCACCGAAATCTACGATCCCTGTTCGCGTTTCAGCCGACTCGGCATCCCCGCAGCGGCCTTCGCCGGGGAGGATCTCGATGGCCTCGAAGGGCTCCACTTCCACACCCTCTGTGAGCAAAACAGCGACGCGCTCGACCGCACCCTGGAAGTCGTAGAAAGGAAGTGGGCCGACGTCCTCCCGCGCCTGAAGTGGCTCAACATGGGCGGCGGACACCACATCACGCGCGGAGACTACGATATCGACCGCCTCTGTGCCTGCATTGACCGGGTGAAACAACGTTACGGCCTCGACGTCTATCTGGAACCCGGAGAGGCTGTGGCCCTGCAAACGGGCTTCCTCGTCGCCGAGGTGGTGGACATTGTCCACAATGAGATCGATATCGCGATTCTCGACACGTCGGCCACGGCGCACATGCCCGACGTGCTCGAAATGCCCTACCGGCCGAAGATAGTGGGTGGCTACGATCCGGGCGAGCGCGCCCACACCTACCGGCTCGCCGGGCAAACCTGCCTCGCGGGCGATGTCATCGGCGACTGGAGCTTCGATGCGCCTCTCCGGCCGGGTGACCGCCTGGTCTTCACCGACATGGGCCACTACACAATGGTGAAAACCACCACCTTTAACGGCATTCGCCTGCCCTCCATCGTGCTCCACGACAGCGCCGACGGCTCCATGGAAGTTGTGCGCCGCTTCACATACGCCGACTACCGCGACCGCCTTTCCTGATGAGCGCGGGCGAACGACTTAGCCCGCCATCTTGCTCGTCACTGATCCGCAGCCGGCAGGAAGAGGCGGAACAGGCTCCCCTTATCCGGATCGGAAATGACCGATATGTAGCCGCCATTCCGTTCAACGAGTGCCTTGCAAAGCATCAAACCGATTCCATTCCCCCGCTCCTGTAGCGTCCCCGGCCGAGAGACTTTCTTTTCCTGATTGAAGAGTTTAAGACGGAGTTCCTCAGACATCCCCACGCCCTCATCTTTCACACTCAAGCTAACGCTGTTGCTCTCCCGCTCGCTGCAGAGGCTAACCACAGACCCGGGAAAAGAGAATTTGATCGCGTTGGAAAGCAGATTGCGGACGAGAACGGCAACGGAGTCGCGGTCGGCCAGAACGGAGTGGCGAGGGCCAACATCATTGACCACCCGAATCGATTTCGACTCGATCGGCGCTTGGGCGAAGCGGAGTTCCTCGGCCACCACTTCGGCCAAAGAAACCGGAGACGGATTAAAAACATAGTGACTTGTCTGCGTTTTGGCCCAGGACAGAAGTGTTTGGGTGAGTTCCAGAAGATTTCCCGCACTCACCTCCGTCTTTTCAAGGAGTGTCTGTGTCTTTGCCAAGTCGCCCTTTTCCAAGCGATTTTGCAGAAGCTTCAGTGCCGAACGGAGGGTGGCCAAAGGTCCCGCAATGTCATGGGAGATGATCGAAAGGATTTGATCCCTCACCTTGAGGCTCTCCATCAGCGCGCGCTCTGCCACTTGGTTCGCCAGGGTGTAACGGATAATCCGATCCAACATCTCCGGCGTCATATCCCGCTCTCGCAGAAAATCCCGCGCGCCTGCCTCCATACACGCCAGATCGACCGATCGATCTTGATTGGATGTTAGCATGATGACGGGAACCGCCCGCGGATGATCTTTTAGAGCAGTGAGCAAATCGAGCCCGGTCTCGCCCTCCAGTTGAAAATCGCAGAAAATCAAATCCACCGGATCGCTACCCTCTTCGACGCAGCGGAGCGCTTCGGCTGTCGTCTTTGCGCGGGAGACCGTGAAAGAAGCGTTTGGAATTTCCGAGAGGAGATCCACGAGGCTCAACGAATCCGCCCGCCTGTCTTTAAGACTGAGTATATGGGTCTGTGAACCGTCCATGGTCTTGAAAAGGAGCGTGCGCGGTCCTTCCGTCAAGCGTGCTTCCGCCCTTTTGCGGCGCGGCGCAAGGCAGGGGGTGCAGTCTTCAACGAAACCGGAATTTTCAACCAGAAGTCCACGTACTGCGCCGCCGAAAGTCTGCGACCGCGTGGGTGATCAATCAGGGTTCAGGCGCAAAGGTGGGCGAAAACAATCTTCCCCCCCGCAGATGGCACGACGCTTTCCACCCGTACTTGGACGTCCTCCCCTACGCGTTCGGCAGCATCCATGACCACGACCATGGAGCCATCGTTGAGATAGCCCACGGCCTGATCGGCCTCCTTGCCGGGGCGCACCAGCTTCACGAAGAAAGTCTCTCCGATCATGACCTCGGGGTGCAGTGCCTTTGCCAGGGCGTTGATGTTGAGCCATTCGAGGCTGTGAAACTCAGCGATTTGCGCCAAATTGAAATCGGTTGTCAGGACCTTTGCCTTGAGCGATTGCGCGAGAAAAACAATCTTCGCGTCGAGGTTTTGCCGGATGTCCACGGTGCTTTCGTTAATGCGCAGATCGAGGTATTCGATGTTCCGCAAACGATTGAGCGCATCGAGCCCGCGGCGGCCCGCCGCCTGCTTGTTCATATCGGGGGAATCCGCGATGCGCTGAAGCTCTTCGATGATAAAGCGGGGAATGACCAAAGCGTGCCCCAGAAACTTTGCTTCGGCAATCGCGACAATCCTTCCATCGATGAGCGCGCTTGCATCCACGACCGCCAGCGGCACATCCACTCCATGCGGAACGAAGCGGACATAGGGAATAACCAGATTGAACTCATCCCGTCCGCGAAGGGCCAGCACCGCTCCCAGATACATGAGCACGACATAGACCGTCATCCGTATGAGGTATTGGTTGCTGTTGAGGATAACGGAAAGCTCGTCGTCCGGATCAAAAGGAAACTCAAAGAGAGGCGAGTTGGCGATCATCGCCGCCACCAGCCACCCGATGGCCAGCCCGAAGGTCAGCGCGGAAAGACCCCGCAAAGAAAAGCCCTTGAGCAAAATATCAACGAGAATCACCAGCACCCCGATGAGCAGGCCCACCAGCATCCCCACCCACCGGTATCCCTCCCACTCCGGCACCGTATAAGAAACAAGAAACCCGCCCGCTACACACAGGCACAAGAAGAAGATCCGAATGACTCGAAGGGTTTCGCGCATTATCTAGAGGAGGGGAATGTCCTCATATCGCTCCGAGCGCAAGCCGAACCTCTTGAATCGGCAAACACCCTCTTCAAATCTTTTGAAAAAGACATCAAAAACGCAGGGAAGCGTTGCGGAAGCGACACGCCGGACAGGGTGAAACCTCTTCGACGGATCGGCTCCCGTAAAGGCAGCCGCATTTCACGCAGTGGTAAGCGCGCAGCTGGCGCTTGCGGTCGAGGAGGCGGCGGTCGCGCAAATCATAGAAGAGCCAAAGGCCTGTCACCACGATCAGGCCGGCGACCAGAAAAAATCCGAAAAATCCGCTAATGGTGACCGGGACCATTTTTTCAGCGATCGATGTAGATGTCGGGATTGAATCCCCGCTCGCGCACGGCGGTGCGCAGGAGAGCGAGATCGAGGCGCACGCCCGGGCGAATGCCGTTGGCGGCAAACCACCCCGCTTTCATCTCCAGGGCATAGCGCACCTCGCGCGACTGCGAGGCCACCCCCGTGGTGTCGTGGGCGACCATGCGGTGCACCTCCAGCAACACGCCCTCGCTATCGAAAAACCCGATGTCGAGATGGATGGGCACATTCAGCATCCAGAAGCGCAGAGGCTGCGGCGTGGGGTATATGAAAATCATGCCCTCGTGCTCATTGAGAGACTCGCGGAACATCAACCCGCGCCGCTGTTCGCCCGCCGTCACCGCCACCTGCACCTGAATGGGCTGCTCCCCTATCTGCAAGGTGAAGCGGTGCTCAATCGATTTCGGCGCGACCGGTTCCGTGTTCGCCTCCGGGCGGCAGGCGGCCAATACAATGAAGAACGGAAAGAGGCAAAGAAGGGCGAGGCGATGGCGCATGATTGAATTTGTGTAGACAAGGAGCGGCGCGGGACAATGGTAAAAGCGTGGCGACCAAGAAGTCTTCCTCCTCCCCGAAACCGAAAACGGGCGTTCTCCTTTACGCCGACACCGATCGCTCGGCCGATGCCCTCTATTTCGGCCAAGTCTCCGTGCCCGACGCGTTTATCGCCTTCTCCGACGGCAAAAAGCGCTGCGCTATCGTGAGCGCACTCGAGTTTAACCGCGTGCGCCACCATTCGGCCTTTGACGAAGTGCTGTCGCTGGAGACGGAGCTGAAGCGCGCGCCCAAGGGCAAATCGTCCCTCGACCGCCTCGCCGCGATCGTGCGCAACCAGGCAAAAGAGCGGGGCATCACCACCTTTCGGGTGGCAGCGGATTTTCCCGCCGGCCTGGCCTTTGCCCTCCGCTCGGCCCGCGTGGGCCTCGAAATCGCCGACGGGCTGCTCTTCCCCGAGCGAGAATTCAAAACCGACGAAGAAGCGGCGCATATCCGCCGGGCCAATGAGGCCGCCGCCGCCGGGTTCCGCGCCGTCATGAAGACCCTCCGCGAAGCAAAAATCGGCCCGGGGGGCAAACTCCTCCTGGGCAAAAACGCCCTTACTTCGGAGAAGCTGCACGAAATTATCTCCATCGCCTGCCTCGAAAAAGGGGCCATTGCCGGGCAGCCCATTGCCGCCGGCGGCGACCAGGCATGCGATCCGCACCACCGCGGCAGCGGCCCCCTCCGCGCCAACGAGCTCATCATCGTCGATATCTTCCCGCGCGACCGCGCCACCGGCTACCACGGCGACATGACACGCACCTTCCTTAAAGGCCGCGCCTCCGAGGCCCAGCGCGCCCTCGTCGCCACCGTCTTCGAGGCCCAGCAGGCCGCCCTGAGGGCCCACAAAGCCCGCACCTCGGGAATGAAGATTTACAAAGACGTCGTGGCCCTTTTCAAGAAGCATGGCTATGAAACGAAAACGGAAAACGGCCTCAGCACGGGCTTCTTCCATGGCCTCGGTCACGGCCTCGGCCTCGAAGTGCACGAACCGCCGCGCGTGAACGCCAAAGGCAGCGGCCTGCGCGCGGGCCAGGTGATCACCGTCGAGCCCGGCCTCTACTATACCGGCCTTGGCGGGTGCCGCATTGAAGATGTCGTCCGCGTGACCAACGACTCCCCCGAAATGCTCTCAACCTACCCCTACAAGTGGGAGATCCGCTAACCCGACCCGTTATGGCCACCAACGAAAGGGTAAACGTCATTTGCATGAAGTGGGGAACCAAGTTCCCTGCCCTCTATGTGAACCGGCTGCACTCCATGGTCAGCCGTCACCTCAAGCGCCCGCACCGCTTTGTCTGCTTCACGGATGATCCCACCGGACTGCACTCGGCGATCGAGGCCCTCCCTCTGCCCCCGATGGATCTGCCTCCCGGCAAGGAGCGCGGCTGGCGCAAGCTCAGTACCTTCCAGTCCCCCCTCGCCGACCTCACCGGGCCGACCCTCTTCCTCGACGTGGACATCGTCATCCTCGGCGATCTCGACGCCTTTTTCGAGCATCCCGGCGAGTTCTGTATCATCCACGATTGGCTCCGTCCCAATCGCATCGAAGGCAACTCCTCGGTCTACCGCTTCGAGGCCAACCGCTTCCCGGAAATCTACGCGGAGTTTATCGCCGACATCGACAAAGTGAAAGCGGAGCACCGGCACGAACAATCGTATCTCTCCAGCGCCGTCCACCGCATGGGTAAGCTCACCTATTGGCCGGCGGATTGGTGTGTGAGTTTCAAACGGCACTGCCTCCTCCCCTTTCCCCTCAGTATCTGGAAAGTCCCCGAACCCCCGGAAAAAGCCAAGATCCTCGTCTTCCACGGCAGCCCCACCCCCGAAGACGCCCTCAACGGGCGCATCCGCGGCATCTTCCGCTTCCTCCGCCCCACCCGCTGGATTGCCGATCATTGGCGCTGAAAAGCACGGGATTATCCCGTCTCTGGATGGCAAAAAAGGAGTCAGTCCGGCGGAGTCATCGCCTGACCGGTGCGGAGAAACGACTATCGATCAACGAGCGTCCCCTGCGACGAGATAGGCGCAGGAAGGACGGACAGCGCACTTCCGCCTCGGGTCGATTGCGGAAAAAGCGCCGTTTCACCCTTCGAAAACGATAACCGCAAGCCCCCCATCAACACCTTCCTAGTTGATATTTGGGAGACGGTTTGAAGATTGCGGAGGGAGAAATGAAGTATCTTGATGCGTGGCCATGTTGATCGATTTTCCACTGGGCCATTCCATCAATGGCAGCCCCCATAGCGTCTGCGTAAGCCTGCCGACGATGCGGGATGTGGTGGGCTATGAAGAACACGATGAACGAGTGAGGGGCGCTTTGCTGGCGGGATATCCGCGGTTTATCACACATCCGCTGATTCGTGATCTGGTGGCGTGCCTCCGGGCGGCGGACGGACTGGGCACGGACGAGCGGGTCTTCCCCGTGGCGTCGCCGAAGGCAGGCGCGGCTTTGCTCGCCTACGCAGGCGGGGGTGGGGTTCGCCGGTCCCTGGGGGTCGACTTCGTGGTGGTGAAGGCGAATGAGATGGAGACTGCGGAAAGGGCGCGGGCGTTTTTGCAGCACACGGGGGTCGGGCTGTCGTCTCGGGAAGCGGAGGGTGTCCTCGTTCGGCTGGGCAAGCGCCCCAAAGCGTTTGCGGAAAAACGGGCGGCACCCGAGTCGGCGGGAGAGGTCGTGCGGGCACACCTGCACGCCTGCTATGGAACCCGGTCCACGGAGGATATTTACCTTGCCCGCGGCGGAATGAATGCGTTTTTCGGAGGTTTTCGCGCACTGCAAAAAATACAGGCGGCGCGCGGGCGAAATCTGTGGATTCAACTCGGCTGGCTCTATGTGGATACCATCCGGGTGCTCGAAAAGATGACGGGCACGGCTCCCTTGGTCCTCGATCGCGTGGACGACCTTGATGGCTTGCGTTCCCTCTTGCGGGAACAGGGTCAGCGGGTCGCCGGGATCGTGACCGAGGTCCCGACCAATCCACTTCTCCACACGGCGGATCTGGCCGTCCTGCGGGACCTTGCCGATGATTGCGGGTGCGCCTTGATCCTCGACCCCACGATTGTGAGTCCGCACAATGTAAACGTCCTGCCCTATGCGGACCTCCACATTAACAGCCTCACGAAATACGCCTGCCATGAGGGCGATGTGATGGTGGGGGCGGCCGCACTCAATGCCGCTTCGCCCTTTTACGCGGAGCTGAAGGGCCAGCTGGAAGGTGAGTTGGAAGCCCCGTCAACGGCGGATCTGGCCCGGCTTGCGCACCAGATTGGCGGATACAGCGACTTTGTGGAAACGGTGAACAAAATCAGCCTGCGCGTGGTCGACTTCCTCGAAAGCCATCCGGCGGTGCGGCAGGTGTGGTGGGCGCGCCAACCGGGACACGCGGAACGCTTTGACCGCATCAGCCACAAAGCGGGCGGGATCGGTTGCGTCCTCTCGTTTGCAGCGAGCAGGCCGCTGGAGGCTGTCTACGACCGCCTGCGGCTTGCCAAATCCCCGAGTTTCGGGACAGTTTTCTCGATGGCCTGTCCGTTTCTCTATCTCGCGCACTACGACCTCGTGACCACGGCGGCAGGCCGCACCCGCCTGGCCCGCGCGGGCATTCCCCACGATTTGATCCGCCTCTCTATAGGAAAAGAGCATCCCGATGAAATCACCGGGATGCTCTCTGAAGCTTTAAAATGAAGGTCGCGAAAGCGCTCTTAATCAGGCACCGATCTGGAAGCGGGCAAAGCGCTTCACAACAATGTTTTCGCCGAGTTTGGAGATCCGCTCCTTGATCATGTCCTGAATGGTCTGATCGGGATTCTTCACGAAGGGCTGCTCCAGGAGAACGCGCTCCTGGTAGATCTTTTCGATCTTCCCATCGACGATCTTCTCAATGATGTTGGCAGGCTTGTTACCAGCTTGGGCGGCGGCGATTTCGCGCTCGCTGGCGATGAGGTCGGCAGGCACTTCCTCGCGGGTGACACACACCGGGTTGGTCGCGGCGATGTGCATGGCGATGTCGCGGACCATGGCCTTGAAGTCATCGGTCTTGGCAACAAAGTCCGTCTCGCAGTTCACTTCCACGAGCACGCCGACTTTGCCGCCCATGTGGATGTAAGCTTCCACAAGGCCGTCGCCGGCTTCGCGATCGGCTTTCTTGGAGGCGCTGGCGATGCCCTTCTTGCGAAGGATCGTGATGGCTTCGTCCTCACTACCGTTGGCTTCGGTAAGGGCTTTTTTGCAATCCATCAACCCGGCACCGGTCTTGGCGCGGAGTTGCTGAACCATTTGGGCTGTAATTTGACTCATAAAATAAAGGGCTGGGCCGCCAATCATGGCGGCGGTATCGGGTTACTTGTTGTCGTCGCTATCGCTGCTGTAGCTCTCGGGAACGACATCTTCGCCACCGCCGCGGCGGGCCGGGAAAGTGACGGGAACTTGTTCTTCGGTCGAAGGCACACTCACCGTGGGGGTGATGGTGCGGGTGGGCACCGTCTCCTTGACGGAGCGGCGGGCGAGGCCGGCCTGCACGGCGTCGAGGATCGTTTCCACGATGATGCGGATCGACTTCATGGAGTCGTCGTTACCCGGGATCGGGTAGTCGAGGAGTGAGGGATCGCTGTTGGTATCGACGAGGGCGAAAACCGGCACCTTGAGGCGGCGGGCCTCGGCCACGGCAATTTCCTCATGCTTGGTGTCGACAATGAAGATCGCCCCGGGCATTCCCTTAAGGTCGACAATGCCCTCGAAGTTGCGGCGCATGCGGAGCATTTCGCGACGGATCGCGGCAACCTCCTTGTTGTGCATTTTGTCGAACTCGCCTTCGTTTTCCATCTTCATGTATTTGCGATACTTGTCGATGGAGCGCTTGATCGTGGTCCAGTTGGTGAGGGTGCCCCCGAGCCAACGTTCCGCGCAGAAGGGCATCCCGCTGGAGGTGGCGGCTTCGCGCACAATCTCACGGGCCTGCTTCTTCGTGCCGACGAAGAGCACGTCCTTGCCGGAGGCAACAACTTCCTCAATGGCGGCGGCGGCTGTTTCGAGTTGCGCGTAGGTCTTTTCCAGGTCGATGACGCTGATGCCGTTGCGGTTGTCGAAGACGAACTTCTTTGACTTCGGGTTAAAACGACGGACCTGGTGGCCGAAGTGAACGCCTGCGTCGAGCAGGTCTTTGATCGTGATATTCATGTAGTTGATTTGGGCGCCCATTCCGGTGGAACCGGAACAAACCGACCGGGCGCGGCGTCGGCTTTCGAATCTTTGTCCGCAGAAGAACCGATGAATCAGCATCTTCTCAACCGTTCGCCGGGTCCGTGCGGCGCATAAACGGAAAAGAAAAGCCAACTCTTCGGCGTATCCCGAACGTGGTGGTTAAGGGTGAAAAGAAAACGGACCCATTCTTCCCGGCGGAAAATCCCATCAGGAAAAACCGTGAGTCAAGCAAGGGAGGAAATGGCGAAGCAAGCCAATTCCGCCCCCCATAAGAAATTTTTGCCGACAGGAAGCCACTGTTCACTTGCCTTTACGGGGCCGGCATCCAGCCTGCCCGAGGATGAGCGGATCGCCTGCCGCTCTCCAGCTCCCGTTCCTCTTTCATTCCCATCCTCTCTCATTCATGACCACCACCGCAACCCCTCTTCCCGCCCGTATCCAACAATTCGAAGACCGCGCCTACGGTCTCTTCCTCCATTGGGGGCTCTATTCCCTTGTCGGACAGGGCGAGTGGTACCGCCACCACCACCGCATTCCCCTCGACACCTATGGCGCGCTTTTCCAAAAGTTCACCGCAGAGGGCTTTGATGCCGATGCTCTCGCGAAGTTTGCGCGCTCGGTGGGCTTTCGCTACATTTGCCTGACGACCCGTCACCACGACGGCTTCTCCCTCTACGACACCCGTGGACTGAACACCTTCGACGCCCCCCACTCCCCGGCAAAGCGGGATCTCGTGGCCGAGTTTGTCACCGCCTGCCGCAAGCATGATCTCGGCGTCTTCTTTTACCACACCACCCTCGATTGGTGGGAACCGCGTTTCGATAGCGATTGGACCGGCTATCAAGCCTATCTGCGTGACTCGGTGCGCATCCTGTGCTCGGAATACGGCCGCATCGACGGTCTCTGGTTCGATGGTAACTGGTCCCGCCGCGACCGTGACTGGGAGGAGGATGCCCTCTACGGCATGATCCGCGAACTTCAGCCCGAGGCGATCATCGTGAACAACTCCAGTATCGGCAACCTGGGAGCGGTGGGGCATCCGCAGCTGGATGCGGTGACGTTCGAGCAGGGGCTTCCGGCAAAACGGGCGGCGGGCGCGCGCTACGTGGCCAAGGAAATGTGCGAGACATTCAACAGCCACTGGGGCGAGGCGCTCAACGACTACTCCATGAAGAGCCCCGCCACCCTCATCGAAACCCTGGCGGCCTGCCGCGGAGCGGGGGCAAACCTGCTCCTGAATGTCGCCCCCCGCCCCGATGGTTCCCTTCCCGCCTATGAATCGGCCGCCCTCGAAATCATGGGCCGGTGGATCGAGCGGTGCGCCCCCTGCCTCTACACCGGGCGTCCGGCGGATGCCGCCATGCGCGGGCGCAATTTTGTGCTTCGGTCCGGCGACGACCACTTCGCCTTTATCTTTCACGTCCCCATCTCAAATAACATGCACCTGAGCCACAGCGAGCGGGGAGACGGACTTCAGACGGTCGAAGGCGAACTGCCCGAAATTGCGCAAGTCGAGTGGGTCGACAGCGGCGAGGCGCTGGACTTCACACAGGACACCGCAAAAGGTATGCTCACCTTCCGTGCAACCCCCAATCCTTACGGCAGCCAACACGTGGTGCGCGTGGCCCGTTTGCGCTCACGCTAAGCGACCGGTTTAAGCGTCCGCAGGCAACGGAAACTCGTCGCCTGTCTGCTCGATCCAGTCCATCAATAGGCCCAGACAACGCTTTCTCTGGGAAGCGAAGGCATTGTCGTGGGCGTAGTTGGCCAACTCGTAGGGGTCCTCGTTGAGGTTGTGGAGGAGCCAGTCCTGGCCCGGCTGGCAGACGAGCTTCCAGCCGTCGCGGGTGACCACCCCCCGCCAGGCTTTGTTCACGGAGTGGGGATGGAATTTCCGGGGGATTTGCTGGAGAAAGGCACTCTCGGGTTCGGTCGGGGGCTCATCCGTGGCGGCCTTCAGCGGATCTGAAGGATGGAGGCAGCGGTGCGCGTAGCTGTGGCCGCGCATGGAGGCGGGCGGACGAATGCCGCACAATCCGAGCGTGGTCGGGGCGATGTCCACGTGGTTGAGAACCGCGTCGGTCTCCCCCGTGCGCATGCGACCGCGCTCCGCACCCCCGAGGCGCGATACGATAAACGGAATGCGGATGCTCTCCTCCCACGGACTCGATTTCTCCCATTGCCCGTGGCTCCCGAGCATATCGCCGTGATCGGAGAAGAAAACGATCCAGGTGTCGCCATCGACGCCGAGCTGCCGCAACCCCTCCCGGATGCGCCCGACATTCTCATCCAGATTCTCCACCATCGCGGCATATCCGCAGACATCGAGCGCGGCCTTCTTTTGAATCCAGGGAACCGGGGGCACGTTGGGCCGGAGTTGGACACCCGCCGGATTCAGGGAACCGCCCCTCGCTGCGCACCCGGTGGGCGGCACGTAGGGGCTATGGGGAGGTTGCACAGACAAGACGGCGAAGAAGGGCGCATAGTCACCCGCCTCCCCCGACCCCACGTGATCCCGCAAATGCTCCAGGAAGCAATCCGTCAGCGCGTCGGTCTCGTAGCCATCGAGCCGACGGGGTGTCTCGTCGCCGCCGCCCACGACATGGACTTCGTTCTGGTTGTTGTTGTTCTCGTAACCGAGCCAATAATCAAAACCACCCCGACAGTCCGGCGGCACGGTGTGCTCGCTGCTGTTCGATCCGCTGAGGTGCCACTTGCCCACGTAGGCCGTGTGGTAGCCCGCTTCGCGGAAGGGGGCGACGATTGTCGGAATGGCCGGATCCAGCGCCCCGGGTGTCTGCCTTACACCATTCTGGTGCGGGTATTGACCGGTCAACAAAGCTCCGCGGAAGGGACAGCACCAGGGCGCGCCCGCGACCGCGTTGTCAAAGCGCATGCCGTTGCGGGCGAGATTGTCGATGTTGGGCGTGCGCACGTTGGGGTCGCCCCGATAGCCCAGGCACTGCGCGCGGTGCTGGTCTCCGAATATCCAGATGACGTTGGGGCGGCGATTGGCTCGGGTAGCGGAATCGGACATGATGGCCCTAAAAGAAAAGCCGCCCCGTCAAAGGGCAATCCTTTCATCCGCTCAGCCGGAAAAGTCACCGCTTGCGCATCCGAAGCCTCCGTTGAAGGCACCGGCGTTGGCAAAAGTCCCGGATCAGCAATAGTATCCCAGTGATGAAAATGAATGCTGAAGACACTCTAATCGGCTCCGTCCGCGATTCAGCGGATGGGCTTGCGGTATCTCTCCCGCGCCCCCAACGTCACTACGATTCAAAATTCAAGGTGACCTCCCAATACAAAAATCAGCTCCCGGACATGCAGAACCGGGACGCCTCCGAAATCCTCGGAGCCAATGTTCCCATCCTTCAAGTGGGGATTTCCAATTTCCGCATCCCGCTCAAGTTTATGACCGAAGCGGGGGAACCCGTGTCGCTGGAAACCTCCGTAACGGGTTCGGTGTCCCTGGCGGCCGACCGCAAAGGCATAAACATGTCGCGCATCATGCGGGTCTTCTATGAGTTTGAGGACCGCGTCTTCACACCCGAACTTCTCGAGGAAATTCTGGAAGCCTACAAGGAACGCTTGGACAGCAGCCGGGCGCGGCTGAACCTCCGATTTGCCTACCCCATGCGGAAGCCCAGCCTGCGCAGCGGTTTGTCCGGATGGCAGTATTACGAGGTCGCGTATGAAGGTATTCTCGACGACCTCGGGCGCTTCCGGAAACGCATCCACTTTGATTTCATCTACAGCTCCGCGTGCCCATGCTCATCCGAACTCTCGGAGCACGCCCGCGAGAACCGGGGCATCTACGCCATTCCCCACAGCCAGCGAAGCACGGCGCGGGTGAGCATTGAGGTGCGTCACGGGCAAATGGTCTCCGTCGAGGACCTCCAGCGCCACTGCGAAAAGGCTCTGAAAACAGAAACGCAGGTCATGGTAAAGCGTGAGGACGAACAGGCCTTCGCCGAACTCAACGGCGCCCAAACCAAGTTTGTCGAGGACGCGGCCCGCCTGCTATATGAACAACTCGATGCGGATCAGAGGATCTTCGACTTCCAGGTCGCTTGCGCTCACCTTGAGTCCCTCCACTCGCACGACGCGATCGCCGTGGTCAATAAAGGCGTGCACCGGGGGTTTGACGGCCATGTGGACGACTTCCGCAGCCTGATCCGATAGAGCCGGTTTCGACTGGGAGCGGCGGATGGGCTAAGCCGCCTCCGGCGGAGTTGATTGCGCCACGATCCAACGGAAGCAACCCTGAAAGGAGCCGTTGCTCATTGGCCAAGTTGCCGTTTGCCTGTGCAATCCGGTGACGCGGAGGAATTCTTTGGCAACGTCCGGGACATCGCCGGACGGACCATGATACCACAACGCGCCCCACGTCGGCTCTTCGCGAACCGCCCCCAGAGCAGGCAGGAAAACATCCGCAATCAATGTATCCCAACGCGTTCCCTTGATGGCGTCACCGGCCAGAATTCCCGAGATTTTTTGACGAAAATCACCCATCCGGCATCGGCGGCGAAAGGTGCCCGTGGCCTCCTCCCAACGGGGATCCTCCACCTCCCATACCCACTCCCGTAACCGCCCGGGCCACTCAGGCGAAGACTCAACCCAACGGGCGTATTGCTCCAGGCGCACACGCGGATGGTTGGCCGGCCGAACCCCGGCCACCGTCCACGAAACCCCATCGGCGGTCCACGCCCGCTCGGCGATATTCCGGTCACGCACCCAAGATTCCAACGGGAAGCGTTGCGCAACCGCGTGCATGCCCTGGCGGTTTTTCGAATATCCTAACATCATCAGCGCCTCATTGTGGAGCGCTGCGGTCCAACCCACTTCGCGGATGCGCGCACGCATCCGTGCAACCTTCTCATTCCAGCGGCTGCGGGCCTCCTCCCGCAGAAGCGACCTCCGCTCCTCCAGAGAAAGCTCCAGCAACGGTGCCGCCAACTCCAGCACATCGCGCCCCTCCAGCTGCCGCAAGGCATCCGCCTGCGCGTAAGCCTCCAAATCAAGGGGAAGCAAAGGAGCCAGTATGCACTCCGCCGGCTCGACCCCGTCACAACGCCGCACCGGCCGACCCCGTCCACGCGGATCAAAAACCACCACATGCAGGACCACGCCGACAAACGAGGGGTTTTGGTCATGCCCATGCGCTTCCCAATCACCGCGGTAAAAATGAAGCTCCACATCGCCGATGCGACGACGTTCCCCGATCTCCACTTCCGCTTCCAGAAAGTCTGGCCCGCCCTGGCGATTCCAGCGCCCCGGATGCACGATTTTCACTGGCTGGCCATCGAGCGTCTGCAAGCCCTCCTTCCGAAAATCGCCCCTCCACCAGATCTTCTGGATAAGAATCTCCGGAACCGCCACCGGGCCATATTCCCCCGGGACTTCCGCAACAGAGGAAGCCGCCGGAGGCGACCCAAAAAGGAACTCCGCTTCTTCCTGCATGAAAGACTCTCTACCCCACCAGCCCGGCAAAATCCATCCGAAATCTTCCCCAAACTAAACAATATCCAAAAAAGGCTACCAAAACCACCGTTAACCCAGGGGATTCCGCAAATTCCGGAACGAACACAATCCACCGAAGTCGCCCCCCTTCATCGGGCACGCGCCCGTTTCCCGCTTGCCGAAAGCTCCCTTTAGCCCGGAAAACCAGTCCTCCACAAACGCCCGGCTCCCGATCACCGCCCCCTCCGTCAAATACCGGATCCGGCAGCGCAGCAATTGCCCCGTCGACAAACCGCCCCCCGCCGCATCCTCCTTCCAAAAGGCCGCCTTCGACAACACCCGCCCCTTTTCCGAAGCACTCCCATCCGTCGCCTTCTCAAACATCAAAAGCCGATACAGCCGCCCCGCCGCTTCCCGGCGCGCCTTGGTGTCCGCTCGATCCACGCCCTTTCCCAGTAATTCCGCCCCAAACCCCATCCCC
>JAFIGE010000031.1 GCA_020831585.1 Opitutales bacterium
CTCCCCCTTCCAAGTCGGGTCCGCGCTTTGGCAAGCGCAGCTACGGGTGCGGTGAAGCGCAGAAATTTGGTCTCCGCCGGGAGCCCGTGCGAGACGGACGTTACTCCGGGCCAGCCGTCAGGGCTGATTGACTTGAAGGAAGTAGAGGGCGCGGGCACCCGGCTCCAGCGGGGTGACCTCCACGCCCATGCGGCCATCCGGAAGAGCGCTTTCGGCGGCGGCGGCGCTGGCGGTGGGGGTGAAGGGTTGACCGTTCAGGCTCTCGCCGAGGAGGGTTGGGGTCTCCTCAAAGGATGACTGTGTGTAGAGCCGAAGAAGGATATCGCTCGCGTTGGTGTTTCTCGGGAAACGCAGACGGTGGGGCGCGCCATCTTCCGAAATGATCTCCAGGGGGGAGAACGAAGAAGGCGCGTGCGGGTCGATCCCGGTGGCATAGGCGAGCAGGTTGGCCAGGCCGCTGCCGTTGATGTCGGCGGCGGGGTCGGCGCGGCCTTGGGCGATTTCTTCGGGGGTGAAGTGCAGGGCCTGCCAGGCGGGCCAGGTTTGCGGTGCTTCGCTCGCCGAGAGGGTCAGTGTAACCGTTTTCGTATCGGGATTAGCCGACAGCTGGGCGGTCATTCCGAGTGCCTCCGCGTTGACCGATCCGGCCAGGCTTCCAAATACGCCGTAGGAAAAGAGCGTATACGTTCCCGGAACGAGCGGATCTCCGGAGCCCGCTTGGAGGAGGATCGTGCCCGCGAGGTCGAGGGTGCCGCCGACCGCAATGAGCGGCGCGCCGTCGGCAGAAAGGCCACCGGGGTGGAGCCGCAGGGTGGAGCCTTCGCCGAGGACGAGATCGTGGGTCAGGTGCAGGTGCCCGCCGACCAGGCGAACTTCGGACGTATCGATCAACTCAATACTTTGCAGGGAGTAGGTTTCCTCCGGCTCCGGAAAGAAGGCTGCTTGCCCGCTCTCTTCGAGGTGCAGGGAGAGGTAGGGACCGACGTTGGCGTCGGCGTTGGGATGATCGCCGCTGTAGTCGGGATTTGTGTGAAACTCGATCACTCCCTCTTCAATGATGTAGCGGCTGCCGGGCGGTTAGGCATGGTTTCCGCGAAGGATGAGGCGGGCCGGGCCGGTTTTGCGAAGTGTCGTGTCAACCGTGTTGCCCCAGTTCGGTCCCCAGCCGTCGTCGAGGTTGGTTTCGAAGCGGCCCTCCTCGGTATGGGTGAGGTCGACCTGTGTATCGAGGATCCAATCACTGATCCAGGCGACGCCCCCGTCGAAATACTGCGGCTCGCCCGCGACGCGCCAGACAGCGGTGTCGCCGCCCCAGATTTTTAATCCGCCGTGGTGCTTGATGCCGCCGGCCGCGCCCTTCCAGATCTGCGGAAGGTTTTGGGAGGCGTGGGTGGTGATGGTCGTGTCGATCATGCGGAAGACGGAGAACCCGCCGACCGGGTCTGTTTCGGTGCCCCCCATGTCCGCGTCAAAGGCGGGATCAAAATGGAAGCCGCCCGTGCCGTCCCCGAGAAGGCGGAAATCGCGGGCGTTCCAATCCGGTAGTTGATTGTTCACGACAGCCTGCGGGCCGAAAATGAAAACCGCGCCCTCAAGGGCATTGATGTAGGCGCGGTTTCCGCCGCCGGTGTGGTCGAAGAATCCGTTGTAGGTCACCTCCGCCCCTTCCCCCCGCACGGTCACGAGGAGGGTGCGGTTGAAGGCCGAGTGTCCGCGAATCGTCCAATCCACCGATATGGCCCCGGGCGGGGTGAGGACGAGGCCGCGACCGGTTGTCTGCGCTCCGCCGAACTCCATGCGCAGTTCGCCCGCGCCGGAGGGGGTTCCCTGCACGATGAGTTCCGCAGTCTGGATACGCACGGTGCCGTGCAGGGCCAGATCGGCCACGCTCACGGTGGAAGGGACGCGCACTTCGCTGCCCGCCGGTATGGTTGCGCTGGATCCGGGAATCCAGTTGACGTTGTTCTCGCCGTCCCACCAGACGCCGGGAGCATTCCAAGCGGCGGCACCGGTTTGCACGCCGGGCGTTGAGGGGTCGGCATCAAAGATGAGGGCGCTCGCCGCAACTGTCGTCGAGGCGAGCGCCCACCCAAAGGCAATGCGAAGAAGGATCATTCCGCCACAGAGTTAACGGATACACGAACGAATTGCGGCGCGTCGCTGGCAAGCGCCGGGTTGACGCGGGCCACCACTTCGTCGACCTCACCGTTCGGGGTGACGGTGAGGTGGCTGAGGGTGGCCGGAGACCAATCGATCAAGTCATTTGAAAACTCGACGACGTAAACGAGGTCGGCGACGGTGTAGCTGGCTCCATTGGCAACGCCGCCGGGGAGGCGATGGTAGGTCACGGTGAGGTGTGCGGCGCCGCCCACGGGCGTGCTCTCAACCACGGGCATGAAGGCGGAGTTGGGCTGATAGGGATTTCCGCCAAAAGCGCGTTCGAGGCGGTTGGGAATGCCATCCTTGTCCGGGTCCATGTCATCCGCCCCATCGCCGGTATTGGCGGGCGAGCCAAAAAAGGTCTGACGCCACTGCTCGGCCGGGGTGAGGGGCGTACCCTCGCCGTCGACGGTCACTTCAATCTCTCCGAAGGTTTGCACTTCCCCGTCGTCCGCAAGGAGGCGGAGGCGGTGCGTGCCGGGGGTGTCGAAGGTCACCGTGGTCGAGAGAGCGCCGACATCGCCGAAGGCGGCCAAGCCGGGACCGGCGAAGTGTATCCATTCGGTCACGACCATTCCGATGTCCGCGGGGAGGCCATCGTCGTCGGCCGAACCGGTGAGGGAGACGGGTGTACTCACCTGGGCGGCGACCACATCTGCGCCGGCGTCGGCGGCCGGGCCAATGTTACCCAGATCGCCAAAGCCGCTGACATTGGAGAAGTCGACCGTGGTGAGGAAGTTGTTCCGGTGACTCGTCACGGCGAGGCCGATGTAGATTTCCTCGGGCATGACAACGGTGTTGGAGCCGAGCTGGACCCAAGTTACTCCGTCGACGCTGCTGAAGCCGGTGAAGGTGTTTCCGGAGCGAACGAGACGAACCCAGGGGCGGTTGCCGCTGCCGGAGCTGGAAGTGCTCGCACCGGTGGCGGTACGGAACTGCGCCCGGTTGCCATTTGAGGCGGAGCGGTGGACCATGACGTTACGGGAGTTGGCATCGAGGGTCTCCCGCATCATGACGCCGGCTTTGGCCCACGGATCGCCTCCGGGGTTGGCCACGTAGTTGACCTGCGCGATAATTTCGCCGTCGCCGACGAGGGTCGAGTAGGCGAAGTGGAAGGCGTCGTTGGAGCCCCAGATATCCGCACCGGAACCCAGCAGGGTGAAGACGCCGTCTTCCTCGCTGGCGCTTCCGGCGGGGTTGGTGTTGCCGATGTCGGTGGAGAGGAAAACGCCCGGCTCAATGCCGACGAGAACCTGCACCTCCTGCGTCGACTGGGCATACCCGTCGTCGGCCGTGAGGCGAAGGGTGTAACTGCCGTCTTCGGAGAACCGCACCCCGGTGACGGGGGCATCGGCGGCATCCCACAGAACTGGCTGCGGACCGGAAACCAGCTCCCATGTCGTTGTCACCGGGCCGGGCGTCATGCCGTCATCGGTGACCGTGGTATCGAGCATGAGCCCGACACCCGAAGGCACCGCCACACGGTCGGAGCGCGGCAGGTTCAGGGTGATCGCGGGCGGCTCATTCGTTTCATTGTCGATGATTGTTACCGTGGTGGTGGACGGTTCGCCCAAGAGGGCACCGCCAGCAACGTCGGAAAGGGTGATCTGAAAGGTGACGTCGCCGAGGGCGAACTCGTCGTCGATGATGGTGACAACGATCTGGCGGGCGGAGCCATCCCCGTCGGCCCATTCGAGCGTTCCGCTCACGGCCACGTAGTCCTCACCGGCAACTGCGGTGCCGTCGCCGGTTGCATAGGCCACGGAAACGGATCGTTCGGACCCGCCGCGCACAACTTCCACGCTGACCGTGCCCGCATCTTCATCGACGGAAACGGCATCGCTCGAAAAACGGATGACCCCGGCGGGGTTGTATTCGAGATTTTCGACGACGACAAACTGGTGTGTTGAAGCGCTGTAGCCGTCTTCGTTGGTGACGGTCAATCCGACCAGGTAGGTGCCGGTGGCGATATATTCGTGGGTCGGTTCCGGGCCGGTGGCGGTGGAGCCGTCGCCAAAGGTCCAACGGTATTCGGTGATCGCGGAAGCGCTGGTGGAATCGGTTGCATCAAGGAAGAGGCGACCGCCGTTCTCGACTGCGGCGAATGCGGGCACGGGGCGTCCTTCGTCGAACGGCATGAGCCCGAAAACGGCGGTGATGCCGTTGTAGCTCTCTTCACCCCAGGCAGGCACGTTGGCCGTGGGGATGTTGTTGCCGGAAGCGGAGGTGCCGGCTCCGTTGCTGTGCTGACCAACGACAAGGAGGCCGCCGCTGATCGGCCAGACACCCTGGAGGACGGTGTTGCTTGCGCCAACGGGCTCGGCGTCGATATTGCCATCGGGGTAGGTCCATGTGCCCATGAGCGCGCTCGAATAGGCGAGGGCGTCGAGGTTCGGCTCGTAGGCGCGGACCCAATTGCTCCAGGGACTTGTGCCCTCATTGAGGACGGGGTTGTTGTGCCCGAGTCGGCGGGGCAGCTTTTGGTGGGCGTTGCTTGTTGTGACCATGCGCGGTCCCACGCCGACCATGTAGACGCGGCCGTCCGGACCGACGCGGGCGGAGTTCTTCGTTACGCCTGTTGTCGTGAGGTCGGGCCAACCGGCATTGTGGTTTGGCCAGCCATCGTGAATGGGCTCGGGGTAGGGCTGGGTCGGCCATTGGCCCTTGCCGCTGATGATCCGGCGAAAGAACCCGGCGACGTAGGTGGCGGCGAGGAGGTCGCCCTGGTCAGCTTGGAGGCGCGCAATGTAGGAGATGTGAATGTTCCCCTCGGTGCCCGTGAAGCGGTTCTGGAAGCCGCTTGCGCCGGGCCGGGCAGCAATGGCGTTGCCCGCCCAGAAATTGGAGACGTTGTTTCCGTGGCACCGGGCGACGACAACGACGTTGCCCCCTTCGGACAGGGGTATGGAGTAGTCGATGTCCATGCCGTCGATGTATTGGTCGGGCTCGGAGCGCCAGGTTGTGTCGATGAGGCCGTCGCCGGTGGTGTCGGCGGCTTCACGGTAGAGGCGGTTCCACCACTTCATGTTGCCCTCGGCGTCGTAGCCGATGACGGCGGGCTCGAAGTCGGGGTTCTCCCCGTGGCCACTGCCGGGAGCGAGGATCGATTTGATGTTGTAGCCGAAATAAAAGTGGTTGTTGCGGCGGTCGACGGAGATGGCCCCGATCCAGTGGCGCCCTTCCGCGCGGTAGCCGTTGTAGCCGTAGGCTGTGCCGTTGATCACGCGCACCGGTTCGCCGGTATCAAAAGAAAAACGGATCATGATATCGATGGGCCAGGTGCCCTGGCGAATGCCGCCGTTGCCATCGGGCGTGATGGCAAAGAGTTCTTCGTCGGTCCAGGACTGGTTGTCCGTGGGGAGGCGAATGGCGCTGTGGACGGCGTCGGGGAATTCCGCGCCGATGCCGCGCACGTAACTGCCGTTGACCCAGTGGCTCGCGCGAAGGGCCGGGAGGGAGGTGCGCGCACCGGTGGGATCGAGAAACCCAACCGTGGCACTCCATTCGCCCCCTTCGGCGAAGACGACGCGGCCGTCGTTGCCGACGTCCCAAAGTTGCTCGATTTCGTGGCCGTTGGCGGCCGAGACGGCATAGGTCCAGGCGAACCCGGTGGGGCGGCCATCGACAAAGTTGTTGTTCAGCGGGGCGATGAAGTAGCCACCGGGGATCTGGCCGGAGACGTAGAGCGTGCCCGTGGGTTCGCCGGGGATTTCGGTCGAACGCATCCAGCGCAGATTGATCACGGAGCCGTGGGGGAGGTGGGCCACCTCAAGAATGGAGCCTGCGTCGCCGGAGATGCGGAGGAGGAAGGCCGTCCGCGCCGAGTTAGCGTTGGGCAGGCCGTTCGGGACCAGTTCGGTGCGCGGTACGGAGGCATCGATCCAGTCGAGGTTATTGGTGATGCCGAGGACGAGCAAAGTGCCGTCGGAAAGTTCACGCACATCATGGAAGCGCGTGTTTGCCCCGCCACCGGCATAGTGGACGATGGGACCGGAAACACTCGCAGCAAGGAGCGCCGGAAAGAGAAACAGGCAGACGCTCAAAAGGCGCCCTGCGGAGAAGGGGATTCTTTTCATTTAGGGCAGTAGTGTTCGGCAAGGTGCGTGCTATGGGTGGGGGTGTTTTCAGTTCTGTGCGTTTTTGTTTGTTTGGGTGATCGTAGCCGTGAGGTTCATGCTGGATCAAGGGCGTGACGCGTACAGGGGCTTGGGTCGCGTCCGCGGGCCGGACGCGGTGGCGCGTTTTCAGGACTTCTTTGTTTTTTGCAGGGACAGGGCGGCGGCCAGTTCGTCTTCCGTCATCCAGCCCATGAGGTAGAGTTGGATGGCTTCCATTTGCCGCTTGTTGGGGCGCGTGCCGGTGAAGGCGGCGAGCATAAGCGCCATAATCAGGGCAATGTAAAGTTGGGCGGTGATCCCGTTGCGGCTCTCGGCGAGGAAGCCGCGTGTGCCGAGGATGCATTTGAGCCACTTGAAGAAGGTCTCGATCTCCCAGCGGTAGCGGTAGAGCATGCACAGTTCGACCGCGTCGCTTTCGGTCAAAGTGGTGACCAGGCGGATGAGTTTTCCGTCGCGGCGCAAGGTGATCATGCGCACGGCCTGGCCTTTTTGCGGATCAGGACCGAGGATCACCGTCTGATCGGCCACGACACCGTAGGCGCGGGCCTCATCGCTGAGGGCGTGTTCTTCGAGCACGGTGTGTTCGGGTTGGTCGCGCACGCGCATGAGCGCGTCGGCCTGTCCATTGCGCACGAGCGTGAAGTAGCTGTAATCCAGCCCGTAGTAACGGTCGCCGCAGTAAAGCCGTCCGGGCTCAATGCGCGGAGCGAGGACTTTGCGCTCGCAACAGGCCCCCGGCGTGATGGCGGCGTCTTCAATGGTGCCGTCGAGGACGTTGAAGAGCAGGTGCAGGCGCACCCGTTTGGTCGCTGTCTGCCTGCGGTAGACGGCCCAGGAAATACGGTCCAGTGCGGCGAAGAAACTGCTGTCAACGGCGATCATTCGCTTGACGAAGTCTACCAGACGCGCGTCGGTCCCGGTTTGTCCGGGAGCGCGCAGCCGACCGCGCAGGGAGCGTATGAGGCCGCGCAGCAGGTTTGCATCGAAGAGATGCTGTGCCTCGGAGAAAGATCCCAGACTCAAGGGGACATCGCTGCCGAGTGCTTTGCGCACCGTCGCCGAATCCTTGGAGGCCGCGATAATGGCGCGCGCACTCTTGAGCACGGGGTTGTAAAAGACCAACAGCAGAGCGGAGAAGTAGTTGCTGGCAAAGAGGGTGCGGCGGGGATCGTCTTCGCTGGGGTGGATCTGTTCGCGTCGACGACTTTCCAGTTGCTTGTGGAGTAATTTGCGGAAGGTCTCGAGCAAGCGCAGTCCGCGCAGTTGCCCGGCTGCAAAAGGGTCGCTGTCGATGTCCTCGGCCACGGCGGAAGTTATCGCACAAAACCGTACCTTGTACAAGTTACATTTGCGTTACAAATGTTGCGGGGGTGTCACATTTATCCCTTTCCCCCAATCAAGCGGAACAAGAGCACGCACCCTGCCGAACACTACTGCATTTAGGGATAATTTAAGGGGGGGATTGGAATCTCAATAAGGGCCGCCCCCCGTTAGAGAGGCAAGCAAAATACGGTGTCTTCGTGGGGGCGATACCAGGGTTTTCAGAAGCGGGTATCAGGAGGGCAAGAGGCGCTGGGCGGCGCGGATCTCATTTTGCGGGCAATTTGCACTTACCGAGGCTTGATGACAGGGATTTGAATCGGGCAAATAGGCTCCGTAATCCTGAAGACGGGAACGCAACCGATCCGATTCCAGGGAGTGAACATCCGGGCGGGGCGTGAAGGCTGTCAAGGCGGCGGCGAGTCCGGCGGCCTCTCCCATGGCCAGGCAGCTCGGCATCACCCGAACACTTCCCTGTACCAGGCGTTCGGTCGAAATGCAGCGTCCGGCCACGAGTACATTCGCCAAACCTTTGGGGGTGAGGCAGCGATAGGGGATGCCGTGCGATTCCCCGGGGCCGTATTTCGCCTTTAATTTTCGCCGATCCTTCTCTCTTTCCTCCTCCGACGCGGGTTGATCCGGTTTCGATAATTGATGAATGTCGATATAGTAACAGTTGCGACTAATCTCGTCGGGAAAACTTCGGCGCTGCAAGTAGTCATCGAGCGTGAGGACATAGTCCCCCATGACCCTGCGGGTTTCCCGGACGCCCATGAGCGAACCGGTGAGAACGAGGTAGGCATTGCCGAAGGCGGCCGGAAAGAATTCCGCCAGCGCATCTCTGTAGGCCTTCGCCAGTTTTCTGCCCACGGGAAGCCCTTGGGAAACACTCCGTGGATCGGTGTTGTCGTAATCGTATACATGACCGGCGTTGAATCCGACGGTACTGGGGCCAATCAGATTGGAGCAAACATGGGTATCGGGAATCCGGGGATAGCGCCCGGATTTGATGATGGCGTAAATCGGGCTTTCCGGGTTGTCGGGATGCAAATTCGGCCCGTCCCGGTAGGCGGCTTCATTCACATTGGCCAGCACGAAACAGTGCGTGGCAGCCATTAAAGGCTCGTTGCCCCCATCACCTTTTACGGTTTCGGCCCCGGCCATAAAACAGAGATCCGCGTCTCCGGTGCAATCGATATACACTTTGGACCGGAGGGCGGAAAGGCCGCCTTTGTTGACCACAAGGATCGCGTCCACCTCATCGTTTTCCCGTTTTTCCACGGCGGCCAGCGAGGTGTGAAACAAAATTTCCGCTCCGGCTTCCAGAACCATTTCTTCGTAGATACGTTTTAGATCCTCGGGACTGATGGGCACCCAGTCCACTTTTTCTTCGGGCACATGCGGGGTGGACCGCTTCGAGGCACGGAGAATGCGCTCCGCCAGTCCTCCGTAAATGACTCTTTTTTTGTCGGAAAAGGGACACCAGGCTGGAACCAGGGCGTTGGTCCCCATTCCGCCGAGCGCGCCGGTTCCTTCAATCAGAAGGGTGCGGGCTCCTTCACGGGCGGCGGCCGTGGCGGCGGTGCTGCCGGAAGGGCCACCGCCCACCACGATCACATCCCAGGTATCATCCATGGGCAGGTTTCTTGAGGACAGGGTGTAGGTTTTCATTTCGCTCAAAATGCGCCTTGTGGAGAGGGGGATTCTTTTCATTTAGAGATACTTTAAGAGGGGGGTAAACACGAAGTTTGCCAGCGATCGGGAAACACGCGTTGCCTGGGGTTGCCATGGTAGACTGGGGTATGCGCAAGCGGTCCGGCCCCTAACACGCTTCCGGCGGAAAGCGGCGCGAAGCGCGCGCACTCCAAAGAGCATTGGACGGGCGGAGGTTTTTGGAGTGCGGCGCTGTGCGCCGCTTTGGATTCGGTGAGTAGGCGGAGACGTTGGCATTATGGGAATCAGGACAAACCCCGCGAGTACAACCGGGGGGGCGAGGTTTTTCAGAAGCGGGTATCAGGAGGACAACAGGCGCTGGGCGGCGCGGAGGAGTTTGGGGGCGCGGGTGAGGGCGGCGGTTTCGAGGGCGGCGCGTTTGGCCTTGGGGTTTACCTTGGGCCGGGCGCGTTTGCAGGCTTGGGCAAGCCGGTTGATGCCTGTTCGCAATTGCTGGAGTTCGTCGGCGGTTGTTTCGGGATGGGCGGCGATGCGGTGAGCGGTGAGGGCGAGGCGCCCGGCCGGGCGGAGCAACTCGTGGCAACTGGAGCGCAGGAGGTCAAAGGCGAGGTGGCAGCGGTGGAGCGCACCGGTGAGCCCGGCGGCGGCTTCGGGGGCGTGTTCCGCTTCCCAGCGGATGTGGAGGTGCTGGGGCTGGTCGTGGTCGACTTCGGGAAGTTGAAGGACGGTGGCGAGGCTCTCTCCGCACCAGTGCCATTGATCGCGGGGCAGGGGTTGGCCGTCGCGCGTGATTTTAGCGGGCGGCAGGGTGTGGGGAATGCGAAGGGTCACGGGGCGGCGTTTGCGAACGCCCTCGAAGGCCCCTTCAATGGGGTCGAAGGTGACAGATAGGGTGGTGCGGGTGGCGTGGCTGTGCAGGGGCAGTTCGGAAAAGGCGTTTTGCTCGTAGGCGGTGCTGACCCCGTCGTCCTCGTAAAGGCGGTAGTGATCGTCGCCGCCGGGAAAGACGGTGATGTCGAGTTCGGGGTATCCGGCGGCGGCGAGGCGTTTGACCGGTCCCTGACCGGGGAGGATACAGCCCGGGCGTACGAAGACGGGGGTTTCGCCGAGGGCATAGCGCTGGCGGTGGCGTCCGCCGGCCAGGGCCATCCCGGTGGCGGCATCGGTCCAGGTTCCATCCGGCAACCAGAAGGAGACGGGGGCGAGCCCGTCGTTGCCGACCGCGCAGGTGACGGGGGCAACGAGCATGCGGGAGCCGAAGCCGTATTCCTGGGGAAAGGCATAGGCATCCGGCTCAGAGGGTGTGCGATGGTAGAGCGGGTGGCAGAGCGATTCGGGTCCCGTGGCCATGCGGCGGCATTCGGTGTAGATGTAGGGAATCAGTCGATACCGGTTGCGCAGGGCGTCGGCCATGAGCGAGCCATGGGGTTCGCCCCAGAGCCGAAACCGCCGGTCCCCGGCCGCATCGCGGGCGCAATGGGTGCGGAAAATCGGTTGAAAGACGGTGGCCTGCACCCAGCGCAGATAGAGTTCGCCGCTGGTTTGGCCTTCCCACGGGCTACAGAAAAATCCGCCGGTGTCGTGGCTCCAGTAGCCGAAGAGGCTGTTGGCGCTCTCGGCGGTGAGACGGAGGAGGTATTGGAGGCTGCGCCAGGAGCTTTCGATGTCGCCGGAGAAGCCGATAGGGGTGCGCCCGGCACCGGGTCCGCCGTAGCGGGAGAAGAGGAGGGGTCGCCGACCGGGGTTCCGCTCTTGTTGGTCCTGCCAATGCAGGTGATTGAGCCAGGGTAAGGGATCGAGTCCGGGAAGGGCACTTTTCCTGCCCTGTTGCCAGTCGAGCCACCACACGTCCACGCCGATGTCCTCATGGGGATGGAGGCATTCCTGAAACATGGCTCGCATGTAGGCGGGGTCGGTGCAGTCGAAGGGGACCCGTTCGGCATTTGCGGGCAGGCCGAGGGCCTTGGCCATGGCGGGAAACTGACTGTGGTCGTGGGCCACGCCCTGGCTGGGGTGCAGATTGCAGGCGACCTTCAACCCCTTTGCGCGCATGCCGCGGAGGAAGCTGGCGGGATCGGGAAAAAGGTCCCGCTCCCAATCGTAACCGCCCCAGCCTTTGGTGTGCCACTCCATGTCGAGGACGAGCACATCGATGGGCAGGTCCTGGTGCTCGAATTCCGTCACCAGGGCCTCCAGTTCGGGTGCCGTGTAGGCCCACCAGCGGCTCCACCAGTAGCCGAGGACCCAGCGGGGCACGAGGGGCTGGGAGCCGAAGAGGCGGGCGGCATCCCGAATGGCATCGAGATAGTCGGTGCCGTGGAAAAAGAGATACGTATCGGAAATGTCAGCACGGCGGGCCTCCGGCCATTGGCCGCCGGGGGCATCGGGTCGCGGAATCAATACCGGTGTTTCAGAATCATCGAACCGCACCCAGCCATCCCGCGAACAGAAGCCCGGTTCGTTGCCAGCGGAGACCATACGCTTACCGTTCCAGAGGAGGTTGCCGTGATGGGAGTCGACGGTGCGTTTGGCCCCGTGGAGGTTGCCTTTGTCCTTCATCTCCGGATGCCATTCGCGGAGTTCGCCATTCAGGCTGAATTGCACGGAGAGGTTGCCCGCGTGCGGTGCGCGACCGTCCTCGACATAGCGGATCTGCACGGAGCCGGTATCGAGAACCATGGCCGGGTCCTCCCGCGTGATCCGGAAGTCGCCTTGCGCTTCCGGGCGTTTGACGACGGTGAGCGTGGGGCGATCTTCAAACTGACCGTCCGCCGCATACTCGATGCGGATCAGGCGGTGAGAAAGGGCGGTAAAGCGAACGGTGGAAAAGGAAATGGAAACAGGCATTTGGGAATCGGGGAAAGTGGGATTAAACCCCGCCCCCCCCGAACCAAGCGGACGAGGGGCGGGATCGTCATTTGGCCGAAATGCCTAGGGCAACCGCGTGACCCGCAGGCGCACGAAGGCACGGCTGCCGGTGGCGGAGGGGAAAAGGGAAACCCGCACATGATCGCGCACGACGCCGGGCCGCCCGGTCACCTCCGGCATTCCCCATGGCTCAAGGGTGCCGGGGAAGTTGCCCCACTCCTGCAAATCGAGGGAGGCTTCCGCTTCAATGAGAACATCCGCCGCTGCTTCGTTGCGGAGGAATCCGATGACGAGGTAGTCGGTTCCGCCGTCGGTGTATTGGGAGAGGACAGGCCGCGCCGGGGCGGGGGATTCAACGGCGTTGAGGCCGAAGGCATAGCGCTCAAGATTGGTCATGCCCTGTCCGGTCGGGTCGGCGGCCGGTCCGCTGACCAGGGGATTGGCCTGTTCGGAGGGTGTGAAATGGTCATTGAGCCATCCGTCGAAACCGCCGGGGGCGGCGGCGGGCTGCCCCGTGTGCACAACTATGTCCTTGATCGTAAACCCGGTCCCGGAGGTCTGCAAAAAGGCGAGCTGGTTGAAGCTGTATGTTGGCACATTGCCGGCGGAGACTTCGGCGACCATCCCGAAAATTCGACGGTCCTGGTCGCGGACCTGCATGTGCACCTCCAGCCGGCCATCGCCCAGGCGTGAAATGCGGAAGACGGCCTCGCGGTTGCCGACGTTGCCGGGCAAGAGTTCCGCGAGGTTGGAGAGGCCGCTGCCGGAGAGGCCGTTGGAGGATATGCCACGGGCGAGAATGGGGGCGGTGCCCGCTCCCTGGCGCATCAGGTTGGACCGGCGGCCGTTTTCGGTGGGGCGGGCACCTAGCGCGGCGAAGAATCCGACCGAGCCATCGGTGACGTTGGAGAAATCCGCCGTGACCGGTTGACCGCTATCATGAAATAAACCGAAGCGCAGCAGGTATTGGGCATTTCCGGCTTGATTCACGCCTTCGGTGGCAAAGGTGAGTTCAACAAAATCGCCTTCTTCGGCCAGTTCGATGGTTTGGTTCAGGGCCGCAACCATTCCCCGGGTGCCGCTTGTGCCCTCGACCGTTACGCGGGTCGGCGTGTTTTTCGTCACGCTTCCGGTGGAATCGGTCGCCTGGACAAACCAGTTTTGCGGAAGGGCGCTGGGCGTGATCGCGAGGCCGCCGTCCGGCGAAGCCGTGATGAGCGCGGAGACTCCGGCGATGCCACTGCTGTTGACGGCGCGGATGCGGTATTCGTAATCGAGGCCGGGGTCCGTATCCAGATCGATGAAGGAGCGCAGATTGCCCCGCAGGGTCGTGAGGACCCGCCATGGGGCGATGCCGATGCGGCGCTCAATACGGAATCCGGTGGCACCGCCGCCGTGTTGCCACGAGAGATCGATCCGGGTAGCGCTTTTCGATACTGCCTGGAGGGCCGAGGGCGTGGCGGGGACGCCGGCATCGCTGGCGGTGGTCACCGAAGCGACATTGCCGGGGGCGGATTCGCCCGAATCGTTGAAGGCAACCACGCGGTAAAGATACGATGTGAGCGGGGAGAGCCCTGTATCGGTGAACTGGCTATAGCCGGCGAGGACGTTTGCCACGACGGACCACGTAGCGCCACCATCACTGCTGCGCTCTACGCGGGTGCCGTCTTCATTGGGAGAAACACGGTTCCAGGCGAGGTCGACTTCCGTCCAAGATGTGGAGGTGGCCGTGAGGTTTGCCGGAGGGAGGGGGATGCCGGGGGCACCGTTACCACCCTCGGTTGAATCCACCACCAGGTGATCGATGATGAGGTTGTTCGTCGTGGTCTCCAACCGGAGGGTGTACCAGCCTTCCGGGAGTTCGCTGGAATCCCACCCGACGAGGTCGAATTCTCCGCCGCCACTGCCGACCGTCGGATTGGCCACCGGAATGCCATTCAGGGAAGCCACGACCGTCTGGCCCTGGTTTGTGCGCTGCGTGATCCAACGCACACGCGTGCCATGAAAGGCGTATTCCACCGCGCCGCTGCCGCTGAGCTGGCGGGCACGGCCGGACGAGTAAAGCGAATGGGTGAGCACGGTGCCCGGCGCATTGAAGTGCAGATCGGGCGCGTCCTCTTCAACGATGCGCCGCGTGCCGAAAACAACTTGGCGCGGAACGGAGGAGGTTACGCCCCCGAGCGAATCCTCCATTTCGAGGGTCAACTCATGGCGACCGGGATAAGCGCCCTGCCAGACAAAGGCATAGGGGGCTTCCGACACCGCGCCCACAAAATAGCCATTGATATAAAAACGCACTTCGGCAACGTCCGTGCCCGCCGGTGGATTGGCCGAAGCGGCGAGGATCGGATGGTCCAGGCTGACGAAGGCCGTCGTGGAAGCCGCCGGAATGACCCACGGCTCCATCGACTTGCGCAGCTCCACCTGCGCATCAAAGAGATTGGCCGGTTCGGGAACGCTGCCAATATCCCCGATGAGCATGTTTTTGTCACCGGGAGGCATCGACCACGGGTTCCCCTCGTTAGCCGTGTACATGGGCGCTCCGCGGATGCCAATCTGCGCGCCCCAGGTGTATTGGACCGGATGGAAAACCCATTCGCCACGGGTCGAGAGCGGACGGTCGGAGGTGTCCAGAAGTTCGACGTTCCAGTGCACGCCCCGCCGGCCCGTGAACGGCCCGGCCTTGACGTCGCCGCCGGGCCGGGAGGCCGCCGGATTGTTCAGACGGATGTCGGTGCGGAGAAAATCGAAGGAAAGGAAGCGGTGGTTGTCGAAGGTCCCGCGCTCCATGTAACCGCGCGTCCACACGTTGCCCGTGGAGAGAAACTCGGTGTTGATGCCGTTGTTGATGAGAACGGAGTTGTGCACATCAAAGCCGTCGTAGAGGACGTCGTGCGACTGTACCCGGTTGGTGAAAACGTATTTGGACTGAACATTGTTTTCGATGACGATATCGAGCACCGAAACGTTCTTGGAGGAGGACAGGTGCAGGGGGTGTTCGGCGTTGATGATTTCAACGTTGCGGGCCCAGCAATTGAAGGCGCGGTTGAAGAAGATGCCGTTCCAGCCGACCCCGTTGTTGTAGTTGTAGGTTTCCCGCGTGTTCGGCATCAGAAGGGTCAGGTCCTCCACGCCCGCCTCGCGCACATGCGGGCCGATCCGGCGCACCTGCACCGTGTATTCCGGTAAAATCGCGGCCCGCGTCGGCTGAGGCATGTGGAGGTTGTTGCCCTCCACCGCCAAGACTTCAACCGGCCAGGCGAAATACGGTGTGTCCCCCAGCCATTCACGGAAATTGTAGTTGCCCCCAAAGGCTTCGTCTTTGGCAAACTCCTTCCACAGGGCATCGCCCGGCGGGTTGATCCAGGTCATGAGGACAAGGTCGCCGGCCTTGATGCCCGAGGCATCGGCCACCGTCACCACACGGGTCCCGGGGGCATGGGTTGAGGTCACATCGGTGAGGATGCCCTGGTGGTGCCACGGTTCCCAGTTGCTCGCATTGATGTTGTGCTCGGGTGCGGCGGTACTGCTGCGGCTCCAGCGGCCATTGGCTTGCAAAGAAAATTTGTCCCGCGGCCCCATCCAGAGCAAACCGCCCGTCCAATTCCAGTGCTGGGTGCCATGTCCCGTGCTCCCGAGGGCATTGAAGAGCGGCTCCGCGAAGGTCAGGATAGTCTGCCCCGTGCCCGCGCCGCGAAGGACGACGCCATCGCGGTGCAGCAGGATAATCTGGTCGATCCGGTAGGTCCCCGCCGGAATGTAGACGGCTCCGCCACCGGCCGCCCAGGCGGCATCAATGGCTTCGCGGAAGGCATTCGTGTTGTCGGCCGAACCGTCGGCGACGGCCCCGAAATCCATCACATTCACCACCACCGGGACGTCCGGTATCGCCACTTCTCCACGGCGATAGCCGGCGTAGGAGGCGTTCGGAATGTGCGAATGATGGTCCGGGTCGGCCGCGTATTCGGCCCAGAGAGCGGCCGACGTGGTCGTCGTCTGCGCAGAGCCAGTGGAGGGAAAGGCCATGGTTGCCATGAGCAATACAGGGGTGAGCGGGAGTATCGTCCGCGCGGAAGTCAGGAGCGATTTATTCATGTTGGGGTGGTTGGAGTTGATGTTCAAACGGACCCTGTCGCACCCTCCCCCCATCTTTCAATGCTTGCCTTGCTGATACATATCAGCAAAGTGGATTGTTTCGATGAAGGAGCGCATCACGCAAAAGGACCTGGCGGTCCACCTGGGCTTGTCGCAGTCGGGGATTTCCATGGCGCTGCGGGGCGATCCGCGCATTGGAAAAGCGACCCAGGCGAAGGTGCGGGCGGCGGCGGAGGCCATGGGTTACCGGCCGGATCCGGTGATGGGGGCCTTGGCGGGGTATCGGGCGGCGAAGTCGGCCAAGCGCTACGTGGGCACCTTGGCCTTGCTCCTCCCCTGCCGGGTGGAGGCGGATTACCTGAACTCACCCTTTGCGGCCGGCTTGGTTGGGGGCGTGCGCGAAGCGAGCGAAGAGATGGGCTACCGCTGCGAGACCTTTGTCCTTGGGCAGAGGCCGTTTGCCCGCACGCTGTCGATTTTGCGCTCGCGGGGCATCCGCGGCATGGTTGTCGGTCCGGTGGGCAAAGACGCGCCCGTGGCCCCGGCCATAGAGGGGCTCACCATTGTGCAAGTGGGTCGGGGCTGGGGCCAAACCGGGCACCACCGCGTAACGACCAATCACTTCGATAACCTTCGCCTCGCCTGGAACGTGCTGCGGGAGCGGGGTTATGAGCGCATCGGGCTCTTTCTGCGGGCGGGCAACGACAACCTCACGGATGGTCGCTGGGTCGCGGCTTATCTCTACATGCAGGCCCGCGCGGGTATTCCGCCCCTGCCAGTTGGCGACAACACGCAAGACCTGGCGGAGTGGTTTCGGGCGTGCCACCCGGATGCGATCATTGCTTCAGATCAATGGCTGCGCGCGCGCCTGGAAGAGACCATGGGTGTGCGCGCCCCCGCCGATATCGGATTTGCGGCGCTGGGAGTGCCCGGCGGCACAGAGCCCACCTCCGGTGTTTTCCAGCGTCCGCATGAGATTGGCCGGGTGGCGGCGCAGCTCCTCGATCTGTCCTTGCGCAGCTATGAGGACAAGCCCACGGCCGTGCCGATCATCAACGTCATCAATGGCGAGTGGCACGAAGGCGATTCGCTGCGCCCGCCGCGCTGAGAATGCATTGCCCGCCGGAAAACCCAACCGCCTTCAAATCCCACCGACCAGTTAACGAAGAGTTTCCGCGGAAGAACCCGACCCCCTTCAAATTCACCATCGCCAAACCGGCAATGACGGAGCATTGCCCTCCAGGCAACCACCTCCAAATCCCGTCGGTCGATAAACGAAGAAGCTGGAGGGAAACGCGTCGCCTGCCCCGCGCCCGCGGGGTCGTTTCCGCTCGCGCTTCCCCGGCAAAAGCGCGGGGCTCCGTTGCGCGGGGCTCCGGGAGTGGCGTGCTTTAGCCGCCGGATGCGGTGGTTTGGCTGACGGGGCTCCATTCTTGACTCAGTGTGGGGGTAATGAAGGTGGAATCACCATTGGCTGAGATGAGCGTTGATGAGAAGTTGCACGCGATGGAAGCCCCTCTGGGCGGACCTTAGGCAAAGTGCGCCGGAGAGGGTATTGCCCGAATGGCATCTGCGGATTCTTGAGGACCGGGAGCGCCGGTTGGCGGCAGGCGAGGAAGAAGTCCTTGATTGGGAGGAGGCGAAACGACGTCTCCGGGAAGATCTCCATGAAGGTGCGGATTCTTGAGTCCGCGCGGGTGGATCTGCGGGAAGGCTTCAGGCTTTCCCGAAACTCGAAAAAGCGGCCAGTGCCACGAGGGCGATTCGCTGTGCCCGCTGCGCTGGGAATGCAACCCCATCCCGAAAGACCCGCCCCGCCCCTGGAGGGAAACGCTGAAAAGAGTTGTCGCAAGCCAACGCAGGCTTACGAATCATTGCTATGGCTGTTGTTCGCGCGCTCATTTTTTACGCCCCATTTCTCCATCGGGAGCCCAAGCCCCTGCGCGATTTTTGTCACCCACGTTCCGCCCACCATGAATGAAGCCGATACCTGCCGGAAATACGTTGTGCCGGGACTCCAGTCCTCCGGCTGGGATGCCGAGCCCCATTGCCTTACGGAACAGAGGACCTTCACGAACCCCAAGGGACGCATCCGGATCGTGGGGGGAAAGATCGTCCGGGGCGAACCGAAGCGGGCCGATTACCTTCTCGGTTACCGCCGCGACTTTCCCATGGCGGTTGTTGAGGCCAAGGCCGACTACATGACCCCTGGAGCGGGGCTTGGTCAGGCCAAGGGGTATGCGGAGATCCTGGGCCTCAAGTTCGCCTATTCCACCAATGGAACGGGTATTGTGGAGTTTGATTTCACGACGGGAATTGAACGCTCCCTGGATGCTTTCCCCACGCCGGAGGAGCTGTGGGCGCGGCTGAACGGCGAAAATCCGCTCCCGGCAGAAGCCAAGGCCAAGCTGCTCACCCCGAACTATATCGATCCGGACCGCCCGCCAAGGTATTATCAACAGATCGCCATAAACCGGGCGGTCGAGGCCGTTATGCGCGGAAAGCGGCGCATCCTCATCACCATGGCCACGGGCACAGGAAAAACGGTCGTGGCCTTTCAGGTCTGCTACAAACTTTGGACGGCACGGTGGAACTGTTCGAACGATCCGGTTAAGCGCCCAAAAATCCTCTTTCTGGCCGACCGGAACATTTTGGTCGACGACCCGAAGGACAAGACCTTCGTTCCCTTTGGCGACGCCCGCCACAAGATCGAAAACGGCGAAGTTGTGAAAAGCCGGGAGATGTATTTCGCCATTTACCAGGCCATTTCCGAAGATGAGCGGCGCCCCGGGCTCTACCGGGAATTCGCGCCTGATTTTTTCGACCTGATTGTTATCGATGAATGTCACCGGGGGAGCGCGCGGAGCGACAGCAACTGGCGCGAGATTCTGGAATATTTTCAGCCTGCCGTGCAGCTCGGAATGACCGCCACCCCGCTGCGCAAGGACAACACGGCGACCTACCGCTACTTCGGAAACCCGATCTACCAATACAGCCTCCGACAGGGCCTTGACGATGGGTTTCTCGCCCCCTACCGCGTGCACCGTGTGGTCACGTCGGTGGACGCGACCGGCTGGCGGCCGACCAAAGGCGAGCGGGACAAGCTGGACCGCGAAATCCCGGACGACGAATACCACACACCCGAGTTCGAGCGGCGGCTCTCCCTGCGCCCGCGCTCGGAGGCCATCGCGAAGCACCTGACGGATTTCCTCAAAGGAACCAACCGCTTCGACAAGACGATTATCTTTTGCGTCGACCAGGAGCACGCCGAGGAGATGCGCGGGCTCCTCAACAACCTCAATGCCGACCTCGTGAAGACGCACCCAAACTACGTCTGCCGGGTTACCTCAGACGAGGGCAACACCGGCAAGGGGCACCTCAGCACCTTTCAGGAGCTGGAGTCCGAGACGCCGGTCATCCTCACCACCTCGCAGCTTCTGAGCACCGGCGTGGATGCTCCGATGGTCAAAAACGTCGTCCTCATTCGCCTCATCGGAACCATGACCGAGTTCAAACAGATCATTGGCCGGGGAACGCGCCTGAGGGAGGACTACGGCAAGTATTTCTTCAACATCATCGACTACACCGGCACGGCCACGCGGCACTTCGCCGACCCGGAGTTTGACGGTGATCCCGAGTTTGTCAGCGAGGAAGAGATTGATGACGACGGGAACACCACGACAACCACGGTTGTCGATCCGGAGGATGACGAGGACGGAGACGACGAGGAAGGCGGCGGCGGCGGAGGGGAAACTGTGGAGGAGCCTCGGCCCGGCCCCGGACCGGTCATTATCGATCCGCCCGAACCGCCGAATGAGCCGCGCAAGTTTTATGTGCAATCAGGGAAAGTGCGCATCGCCACCCACCTCACCCAGGACCTCGCGTCCGACGGCAAACAGCTCCGCGTCAGTGAATTCCGCGACTACACGGGAGAAGTCATCCGCTCCATCTTCACCGACATGGCGGAGTTCCGGCATGATTGGATCAATCCCGACCGCCGGGCGGAGGTGAGCGCTCTGCTGGCCGGGAAAGGCATCGAGGTGGAGCGGGCCGGGGAGATTTTTGAAAACCCGGAGGCCGATCCCTTCGATCTGCTCTGCCATATCGCCTGGAACGCCCCGGTCATGACCCGCTCCCAGCGGGCCACACGGGTTCGCGAGGAGCAGACAGCCTTTTTTGAAGAGCACGGCGAAGACGCCCGCAGGATTCTCGATGCCCTTCTGACCAAATATGCCGATCACGGGCCGACCGAGTTTTCCATCCCCGATTCCCTCAAAGTGCCGCCCATCTCCGAACTCGGGAATGTCTCCGAGATCATCAAGCGGTTTGGCGGGGCGGAAAATTTCCGCGAATCGGTCGCCCGTCTTCAGCAACTTGTTTACGCCGCCTGATCCTTCCTCTCTTTCCGCGTCTCGCTTCACCCATTTTCCATGCCCGCCAAGAAAACCACCCGTCAAAAAAAGACCTCCCAGCCTCTCACCACCGCCCAGCGCCTCGGGGGACTCATCAAGTCCGCCCGCCAGATCATGCGCAAGGACAAGGGGCTCAACGGCGACCTCGACCGCCTCCCGCTCTTCACCTGGATTCTCTTCCTCAAGTTCCTCGACGATATGGAGACCGCCGCTGGAGAAGAGGCGGTCGTGGCCGGTCAAACCTATGAGCCCGTTATCGAGCCCCCTTACCGCTGGCGCGACTGGGCCAGCCGGGCCGACGGCATCACCGGCGATGAGCTTTTGAAATTTATCAATCAGGATGAGGCCCTCCTTCCCGATGGCAGCAAGGGACCGGGCCTCTTTGCCTACCTGCGCAACCTCCGTTCCGAGAGCGGGCGCAGCCGCCGCGATGTCATCGCCGACGTCTTCCGGGGCGTGACCAACCGCATGGAATCCGGCTACCTCCTGCGGGATGTGATCAACAAGGTCGACGCCATCCACTTCACCTCCAGCGAGGAGATGCACACCCTCAGCCGCCTCTACGAGAACATGCTCCGGGAAATGCGCGACGCCGCCGGCGACAGTGGCGAGTTTTACACGCCCCGCCCGGTCGTCCGCTTCATGGTCGAAGCCACCAACCCGCAACTCGGCGAGACCATCCTCGACCCCGCCTGCGGAACCGGTGGCTTTCTCGTCGAGGCCTACGATCACCTCGCCACCCTCTGCAAGAGCGTGGAAGACCGCCGCGTTCTTCAGCACGAGTCGCTCTTCGGGCAGGAAGCCAAATCACTGCCCTACATGCTCGTGCAGATGAACCTCCTCCTCCACGGGATGGAGTTTCCCAACATCAAATACGGCAACACGCTCGCCCAGAAGGTCACGGAGATCGGCGATTCCGAACGGGTCGACCTCATTCTCACGAACCCGCCCTTCGGCGGCGAAGAGGAGCGCGGCATCCTCAACAACTTTCCCGCCGACAAGCAGACGGCGGAGACAGCCCTCCTCTTCCTCCAGCTCATCATGCGCAAGCTCAAGCGCCTCTCCTCGGGCAGGGCGGGGCGCGCCGCTGTCGTCGTCCCTAACGGAATGCTTTTCGGTGACGGGGTCTGCGCCCGCATCAAGGAAGACCTGCTCAAAAACTTCAACCTCCACACCGTCGTCCGGCTCCCCGAGGGCACCTTCGCCCCCTACACCGACATCCCGGCCAACCTGCTCTTCTTCGACCGCACCGGACCGACGCAGACCATCTGGTATTACCAGGTGCCGCTTCCCGAAGGCCGCAAAAAATACACCAAGACGATGCCCATGCAGCCGGAGGATATGACCGCCTGCAAAGAGTGGTTTTCCGCGGACAAGCGCGTGGAGAACGAACAGGCCTGGCCCATTCCCTTCAAAAAAATCCACGACGGGGCCGTCGCCGCCGCGACCCCGCATTGGGAAGCCTCCCGCGAAGCCGCCGCCCGCGCGCTCAAGCTGGAGCGGCAGGCCAAAGAGCTTCAGGCCGGAATCCGCGCAAACGGCAAAACGAGCGCAAAGAAGACCAGGCTCGATGAGCTGACCGCCGCCGCCGCCAACGAGCGCCGCCTTCAGGCCGAAGAACAGGCCGCCGGTGACGCCCTCTACTGGCCCATCTACAACCTCGACCACAAAAACCCCAACAGCGCCGACGCTCTCGAACACCTCCCCCCGGAGAAGCTGGTCGCGGGCATCCTCCAAAAAGAGCGTGAGATCCTCCGCCTCATGGAGGAAGTGAAGTTGGAAGTGGAGGCCCTGGGATGAAAAAGAAACCCCGCAAAAAGGAAGCCTCCATCACGCGCTCGTCCGCCGTCGAATACCTCACCTTCGTCGCCGCGCAGGGCGAGGGCGGCGTCGAGGCCGTCTATGCCGATGAGGACATCTGGCTGACGCAGAGGATGATGGGCCTGCTCTACGAGGTCAAAACCCACACCATCAACTATCACCTCAAAAAGATTTTCTCCGACAATGAACTTCAGGAGGACTCAGTTATTCGAAAATTTCGAATAACTGCCCCCGACGGCAAATCCTACGAAACCCAGCACTACAACCTCTCCGCTATCATCGCCGTCGGCTACAAGGTGAACTCCGAGCGGGCCGTGCAGTTCCGCAAATGGGCGACGGCCGTGGTCAGGGAATACACCGTCAAGGGCTTTGCCATGGACGACGAGCGCCTGAAGGAAGGCGGCACCGTCCTCACCCAACGGTATTTCGAAGAACAGCTTCAGCGCGTCCGCGAAATCCGCCTCAGCGAGCGCAAATTCTACCAGAAAATCACTGACATCTACGCCACCTCCCTCGACTACGATGTGAGCGCCACGGCCACCAAACGCTTCTTCGCCACCGTGCAGAACAAACTGCACTGGGCCATCCACGGGCAAACCGCCGCCGAGTTGATTGTCGACCGGGCCGACGCCGAAAAACAACACATGGGCCTGACCACGTGGAAAGACGCCCCGCATGGGAAAATTCAAAAGTTCGATGTCAGCGTCGCCAAAAATTACCTCACCGGGCCCGAAATGGCTCAGCTCTCCCGGTTGGTGAATGCCTATCTCGATGTTGCCGAGGACATGGCCCTCCGGCAAATCCCCATGACCATGCAGGACTGGGAAACCCGCCTCAACCGCTTCATTGAGGCGACCGACCGCGAAATCCTCCAGGACGCGGGCCGCGTCACGGCCGAGATTGCCAAAGCCCACGCTGAATCGGAATTCGAAAAATACCGCATCGTTCAGGACCGCTTGTTTGAGTCGGACTTCGACAAATTTATCGAAGAACAAGCTGCACCGTATTCGGCTCGCGCGGAGACGCGGAGGCGCGGAGAGAACAATGCTGAACTTGATCCGATCCCAGAAACCCCGAGGAAGGAGCGGACATGAAAAAGGGCTGGACCGAAGTCGCGCTGGGGGAAGTTTTCGACATCGATTTGGATGCTGTAAACGTGGATCCATCTGTTTCTTACGAGATGGTCGGCGTGTTGAGTTTTGGACGGGGACTTTTTCACCGACCTCCCGTGGCAGGGGGAGAAACCAGCTACAAAACTTTCTATCGGCTTCGGGAAAGACAGATCGTCCTCTCACAGTTATTCGGATGGGAGGGTGCTATCGCCCCGGTTACTGAAGAATTTGTCGGGAAGTATGTATCCAGCCAATTTCCTACTTTTCGGGCTAAGCCATGCCTCAATCTGGGATTCGCAAAATGGATTATAAGGCTTCCATCAATTTGGGATCAGCTCAAGAGCAACGCAAAAGGAATGGGAGATCGTCGCAAAACCTTGAGTCCTGAAATCTTTTTCAAAATCCGCAGCTGTTTGCCCCCCCTCGCCGAGCAGGAGCGCATCGTCGCCCGGCTCGACGCCATCGAGCAACGCCTCAACCGCATCCGGAAGCTCCGGGAGGAGGCGGAGAAGGAGTTGCAGGCACTAATTCGTTCATGCCTTAACGAGGAACATTGTGAAGGCATTCGCCATGTGCGCATGAGCGAACTGGTTGAATGGCGGCCACTCGACACAGCGGTGATCGAGTCGGAAAGCTACACCTTCGCAGGCGTCTATTCATTTGGACGAGGCGTCTTCCGGAAAGAGGCCAAGACTGGAATGGACTTTGCCTATGATCGGCTCACGCAACTGAAAGCAAATGAGTTCACCTATCCGAAGCTTATGGCCTGGGAGGGTGCTCTCGGTGTTGTTCCAGAGAGTTGTGACGGATGCTATGTCTCACCCGAGTTTCCCGTTTTCACGATCAACACCGACAAGGTTCTCCCGGAGATTGTCGATATTCACTTCAAGACCCCGACCGTGTGGACCGAGCTTGCTCACTTGAGCACCGGCACAAACCTTCGCCGCCGAAGATTGAACCCAAGTGCCTTCCTCAAATACCGTTTCCCCTTGCCACCAATGGCTGTCCAAAAACGGATTGCGGCATTATCCCTCAGGGCCAAGGAAAAAGCGGGCCTTGCTGATCAATCATCGGCACAACAGCAGGCCCTCCTTCCCTCCCTTCTAGACCGCGTCTTCAACCAATAGCCCATGCGACACAGCAAGTCCAAACAGTTCTCCTTCTGGACGGCCCGTTTTACTCCGGAACCGTATGCAAAGACCATGCAGCAACTATTGCGGAGTGCCTTCGAGAAGACGACGGTTCAGGACCGCCTCCATTCCACGAACCCGGACGACAACTACTTCACCTTCATCAACTACAAGGCAGAGCGCAGAGGTTTCTTTTGCGGGGACTTTTTTGGCTACGAAGAGGGACGCATCGGGCAGGTGATCAAGGAGGCGTTCCATCAGGAGCAGATCGATCCGCGCGCGCTCCCGGCACCAAAGGCGGCTGACGGCACGAATCAGCAGTTTCTCGACGGCAAGCTCTACTTTGTCTGCAACGGCGACCACCTGATCATCGCGCAGGATCTGCACATGAAAGCGCAGCATCTGGAGCGCTATCTGCAAAAGATGATTCGACACCGAAGCCAGCCATTCCCGGACGAACAGCAATTCACCCTGGAGCGCTCAATTTCCCAAAAAGCGCGCAAGGCAATTCACGGAGCCAAGAAGATCCACCTTTCGGCCCCCTTGGAATATGAGCAGAAGAGGGTCGGGAAAGGCGATTCCGGAAAACGGGAGACCGGTGGCTTCATCAGCGTTCCGGCGGGTAACGCCTGGGAGGCCATCAAAGGGCTGATTGGAGACAAACTTGATCTCACTCAATTCACCACAGATGGGTTTGCCGATCCGCAGGATATTGAGGTCACCATTTCGCTGGCTTGGAAAAAGCAGCGGGGACAAACGGTTTCGAATCAATTGGATACCCTGGCCAACACCTTTCGTCACGTCGAAGACGAACTGGATTTTGAGCTGGAAACACACTCGGGCCGGATGAAAAAGGACGAGCTGCGGCTCAGCCATCCGTTCAGCGTGCAGCACGAGGATGACATGCCGGACCGGGACGACATATTTGAAAAGATGATTAACTGGTATGGACACCTTGTTCAGACCGGCGATGTCTGATCTCTGCCCATGGATTTGATGAGGAAATTGGCTTGGCAAGCTCTTCTCTTCGGAATCACCGGAGGGGTTGCCGGTTGTTTTCTCGGGCCTTTTCTGCCCCCGCTGACGGCAGCGGAGCTTATCCTGGCATTGGGAGGCATTTCCGCGATATCCGGCAGTCTTTTGGGTTGGAGTATCGGTTGGCTCTCGCAAAGCCGGTCACTCATCAAAGAAATCGACTATGAAGCCGCGCGCCACCTCTTCCGGCAACTCGGCGATCTTCAGCGGGAACTGATTTGGCGATGGGGAGTTGTCTTCGCCTCTTCCGTTGCCGTGATCACGTGTGCAATCACCTTAAAGATTCCGGACCTTGCTCCCGGTGCATTTCGTTGGCTGATGGCAGGGGGATCGGCCTTACTGATGATCGCCCTGGGGTTCGTTCTATACCTGTTTCAGCGTATGCTCGCCCTTTCCGCCCTGAAGACCAGCCTCGATGAGTTTGAACACGACGAACTCAGGAAGAAGCGCCTCTGGGCCTCCTCCGCGATGGGCGAATAGGGGAATGTACCCCGTCATCGTCAATGCACCGAAATACCCAATCACCCCCAAATTCACCGCCGCCAACCCGGCAATGACCGGAGCATTGCCCTCCAGGCCTAAACTGAATGAAGCCGACACCAGCCAGGATTCAGTTATCCGAGAATTTCGGATAACTGCCGCCGCTGGATGCGGTGGGTGTTATCGGAAGTCGTGGGTTGGCGCTTCCCCGGCTGAAGCACGGGGCTCCTTGCGCGGGCCCTCCGGGAGCGGCGTGCTTTAGCCGCCGGATGCGGAAGCTTGGTCCTATGAATGCATGGCCCGCCGGTAGGCGTGTGGTGTTCGCCCGAAGCGCTCGCGAAAGAGGCTGATGAAGCGCTTGGTATCCGCCAATCCAATACGTTCGGAGACCTGCCCGACGGTCAGGTTGGTCTCCTCGACGAGGCCGCGCGCGCGCTCCATGCGGTGGATGTGGATTTCGTCGAAAGCGGTGTGCCCTCTGGCCGCGCGAAACCGTTTCTCGAGGACGCGGCGGGAAACATGCAGTTCATTCGCCAGCTCCCCCACGGACAAAGGGTCCTCCCGCGGCATGCGGATGTGCTGGATGGCCCGGCGAATGAGGTCATCCTCGACGGCGAGATAGTCCGTTGAGAGCCGAATCTCGATATGAGAGGGAGGGATCACCTGGGTCTGCGGGGCCATATCCACGCCGCGCATCATGTTGTCGAGGCGAAGGGCGGCCTGACGCCCCAGCTCTTCCGACCGCAGGGCAATGCTGCTGAGGGGAATGCGGGTCAGCTCGCATTCAAAGGGATCGTTGTCCACACCGAGAACAGCCAGATCAGACGGAACGGACATGCCGAGGCGGGCGGCGGCGTCGCAGATTTTGCGCGCGGGCGAATCGCTCGCGCAAAAAATGGCGGCGGGCAATTTAAGAGAGGAGAGCCAATCCGGAAAATTGACCCGGCTACCAAGAAAGACCGCCTCGCTCACTTCGCAGCCGACCTCCGCCAGGCTGGCGCTGAACCCGGCCAACCGCTGGTGCGAAAGCAGGTGATCCCCCAGTCCGAAGAAATAAAAATGGCGGCGTCCCAGCCTGCGTAAGTGATCGCCGCCCATTCGCCCAATGGCGACATTGTCGTGCGTCACCGTGGTGACGCCCTCGGGCGGGTCCAGTCCAGCTAGATTGACTGCGGGGATGGAGCGCTCCCGCAGGAGGCGGGTCATCTCCATCTCGCTTGTATAGAGGTGCCCGATGAATCCGGCGGGCCGCTCCGAGTCCTCGGTGAGAATCTCCAGCACTTCTTCCGGCGGATAGTATACCATGTAGAAGTTGGTGTGATTGCGGATGTGCTGCGCGATGCCGGGCAAGACCGTGTGCGCCCAATGCTGCTTTCGGTGCAGGGAAAGGTAGATTTTGTTGCTCGTCCGCTCAGCTGTTCGCATAATACCCCCTTATGTGACGTAAATCTCGGTTTACGGGCAAGTCCAAACCCCGTAAGGTGAGGGAGTATGAAAAAACACCTTACTTCACTATCCCTCCTCGCCTCGGTCTCCCTTTCTCTTGCGGTGCCGGCCGGGGCCACCCTCCTCGCCTTCGACCAGTTCATCACTGGACCGAGCGGTTACACCACCGGCAATATCTACAACCAGACGCCCTCCACCGGCAGCCTCGGCTTTACCGGTGCCTGGGGCAACACGAACAACGCCAACACGACGCACATTCAGGCGGAGGCCACCGGCCTGACGCACTCCCTGGCCGTGAATCCAAATGCCGACGGCAACCTCTTTATCCGTCCGCAGTCGAACAACGACGGTCGCCGGGTGACCCGGGCCTTCAACGCCGCAACGTTGACGGCAATCGAGGACACCTCGACCCTCTTTTATTCGGGTCTGTTCCGCACGGCCGAAAATCCGGCCATCAATGCGGGGCCGGTCTGGTTTGGCATCGGCACGAACACCAACGCTAACCAAAATCCGGCGAATGGGGTTTATTTCACCCACAATGGTGCCAGCGGCTTCAGCATCTGGAACAACGGCAGCGTGGAAAGCCTCTCGCTCACGCCAGCGGTGAACACCACCTACCTCTTTGTTGTCGGAATCGATTTTGCCGCCAACAGCGTCTCCTACAGTGTTTATGCGGACGGGGACACCCTCGGCTCACCGGCGGCCACGGGCTCGTTCACGACCACCATCACCACGGCAAACCTGACCCACCTGTTGGCCGGACACCAGTCGAACAACTCGGGCTATTCGGGCGAATCGGCCACACCGCGCTTCGACGAGTTCATGCTCGGAACAACCATGGACGCCGTCGTCATCCCCGAACCGCGCACCTACGCGGCCATCTTCGGCCTCCTTGCCCTCGGCGTCATCCTTATGCGCCGTCGCCAGCGTTCCTGAGCCGTCAATCCAATCCTTTGACAAAGAGAGGCCATCCGGACATCCGGATGGCCTTTTTTGCTAAGAGTGGGCGGTGCTCGGTACTCGGTGCGCGCATTGGCGGCTGGCTCTTTGGTTTGCTGAGCATTTCCGTGGGCAACGAATGGGTCGGGGTCCTTATAGCTGCGCACGGCCCGATCGAGGAGTTGTGCCGCCACCCCGCCGACATCGACTTCGCCGCGCTTGGCGTAGCCGGTGGGGCGGACCCCACCTCCGGCATCTTTCAGCGCCCGGTGGAAATCGGTCGGGTCGCGGCCCGGATCCTCGATCTAATCCAGTGCAAACTGACGACTTGGAGGCTGGTTGCGGGCTCAGGCTTCGGAAAGGAGGGGGCGGGTGGCACCGCAGCCGGTGAGGCTCCACCCTTCGAGGCGGAGGCCACGCACGTTGACTGCGATGACCTGGGTCGGTTCGCGCTCGTAGGCGGGGCGCGCGGGATCGAGGATCACGCGCGCACTCCCCAGGGGCTTGGGCAACGGGTTTTCCGGAAGCGGCTCGTCCATCGACCAGTCAATGGTGGACAGGCGGATGTTCTCCAGCGGGGCATCCGCTGATCCTTCCAGCCAAACGCGCCCGTTCCCCCGCACGACACAATGGCTTAGCTGCACATTGCGGATGGTCCCGGCGGGCAGGCCACTCCGGTAGTCGCGCGGCATCGCATCAATGAGGATGGGAAAGGGAGCCGTCGTATCCATAATCAGGTGACTTCCCGTGATGTTTTCCATGATACCCCCATCCTTCATATAGAGGGAAAAACAGACATCGCCGCGCATTACACAGTTGCTGATGGCGATGTTGCGGAAGGGACCCCGGCTCTCCGTTCCCAGCTTGAAACAAGCTTTCTCCGTTTCGAGAATACAGTTGGTCACGACGATGTTTTCGCAGGGATCGCCCTGCGTGCTTTTGGCCACAATACAATCGTCCCCGCAGAGCAGATCGCAATCACTGATAATGACATTGCGGCATCCATCCGGGTCAATGCCGTCGCTGTTGGGCCAGTTGGAGCGGATGCGCACACCGCGGATGCGCACGCCGTCACAGCGCCGCAGGTGCAAAGTCCACCACTTGGACCCGACGATGCGAATGCCCGTGAAGTCGACATCGCGGCAATTTTCAAAGTAGCTCACCGCCGGCCGGAAGATGCCTTGGGCGGTTTGCCAATCGGGCGCGGCGTCCCACTCCCCTCCCCCGTCGAGCGTGCCGCTGCCGGTAATGGCGATGTCCTCGGCGCCCCGTGCCTGTAAGAGTGCCCCGGACCGCGCATTGGCGGTGAGTTTCTCATCGTGGTCCGCAAGGGCCGGAAAAAGGGTCGGATCATCGGCGGCCACCAGGCGGCTGCCGTGCGCCAGATGGAGCGTGACGCCCGACGGCATCGTAAGGGAACCGCTCAGGTAACGGCCGGCCTGCAGCGTGACGGTGCCCCCGCCCTGCCTGTGGTAGGTGTCGAGCGCTCGTTGGATGGATGCGGTGGTCGCGGCGGCGGTTTCCCCATTTGCCGGGGGGTCGAGAGAAATCTGCATAGAGAAAAGAATTGAGGATCAGAAATGAAAAGCGCAAGCGAGCGACCAGCTACCCCAACGAATGGGCTGGCCAGATCAGAAAAAAGGCCGTCCGGGGCCAGCGGACGGCCTTTCAGAAAAGGACCGGTGCAGAATGATTCACCTAGCGGCGGAAGCGCCGCAGCACGATCAGCGCGAGAGCGCCGAGGCCAAAGAGCGCCGCATAAGTCGAAGGCTCGGGGATGGCGACAATCTGGATCGAAGAGATGGCCGATTCACTCACACCAAAAGCACCGCCGATCACGTAGAGATACTGTGCGGGATCGGTGATCGTGACTTGCACCAGGGCGAAGTTCTCGTTCACGACCCAGGCATTGGTCGGGGGATTGGCCGGAAGGTTGACCTGGGTGAGGCGGTTATCCGTCCAGGAAAGCGCGGTCGCGCTCGAGGTCGGCGGCGCTTCGTTGAGCACCCCGATGCCGACATTGTTGGCCGAGGTGAGGCTATCGGGATTGTGCAGGACAACGAAGACATCGTAGATACCGGCCGGAAGACCATCGAAAGCAAATCCCACATTGCGCCCGTCGCCATCCTGGCGCCCGCGGATATAATTCCCTGTGAGGCTTGTGCTGAAAACACCCGGACCCGCCGCCGTGGAGGCCTGGTTGGTCTTCGCCAGGCTGAAATCCACACCCGCATTGAGGGCATTGTTGTGAGAGCGACCATAGTTCCAATTGATCGTGAGATCGCCGAAGACAGCGGCTCCCGAGCCGGAGGAAATGCGGCGCCAGTCCGTGTTGGTGCTATCGACGTAGGGGCTTGTGTGCCCCGGGCTGTTGTTCCCAGTGTAAATCGCCGCCGTCGTATGAACCGCATCGAACATGAAGACGTTCGCGTGGCCGGTGACTGCACCGAGAATGAATGGAAAGGCGACGGCCGTGGCCGTGACCGCTTTCGAGAGGTAGGTTTTTATGTGTGTTTTCATAGAGTATGGGGGTTCGTAATTAGACTAACCGGGAGTAAGCTAACAGGAAGCAAGCGGACCGACCAATAGAGTATTTGCCGCTTGCGATTAGGAATTTGTCGCATTACCTCTAATTTCCATGCCCTGCTCCAACCCGCGCACCCCTGAGGATTCCCTCTGGATAGGGACGAATTTGCCCGTCGGTTTCGCTCTCTATGACCGTATTCGTCACGCGCTCGCCAAGGCGGGGCCGCATGATCCTCCCGTTCATTTCCTGCCCACTTCGCCAAACCGGCCGTTTCTTCCGTGGGAAACACCCTCCGTGGGGGGCGTTATCGGTTTTTACACGGACCCTTCCCTCCTGCCTCCGGGCCGTCGGGATCTGCCGCACCTGCTCACCTCAAACACGCATGCCGCACCGGGGTTTCCCCGTGTTGTGAGCGACGACCGGCTCATCGGCCGCCTCGCCGCAGAGCACCTCGCGGAAGTCGGCGCGACAAACCTGGTGTTTGTGGAGTGGGTAGCGCACCATCACTACAGTCACCTTCGTTTCGAGGGATTCGCCGCCGCGGCCAAAGACAGTGGACTTCCCCTGCTCGATTCACAACCTGGCCCCCGTTACCAAAATGGAGCCCTTTGATTACTTTGCGCACATGCGGGATCGCCTGAGCGAAAGTATCCGTAGCCTTCCCCCGGCTTGCGGCGTCTTTTTGCCCAGCGACGACCGCCTCGCTCTCTTCCTTGAGGCTGCCAGGCATGCCGGCAAAACGTGCCCCGAGGATTTCCTCCTTGTCGGCGTGGACAACCAGGGAGGCGAGGCGGGCCATCCTCTGAGCGACGTCAGTAGCGTGGATGTGGATGCCCACGCCATCGGTCGAACCGCACGGGAGGTCATGATCCGCTGGATTCAAAGCGGTGTGCCCCCGCAGGAGGATATCCTCGTCCCCCCGACAGGGGTGGTTGGGCGGGCCTCGACCAGAATTCCGCTCAAAGCGTCGCCTCTCGTCCACCGCGCCCTGCAATATATCCAAAGCCAGGATCGTTGCACCGATTCCGTGGACTCCCTGGCCTCCATTTTAGCCGTCAGCCGAGCCACCCTGCACCGGCAATTCCGTGAACATCTCGGACTCAGCCCGAAACAGATGCTCCAGCAACACCGGATGGAGCGGGCGCACCGGCTCCTCACCACGACTGATCTGCCCCTCGAAGACATTGCCGTGACCTGTGGATTCGCCCATGCCTCATCCTTCGTGCACGCTTTCCGGCAAGTGCATGGCTGCACGCCGGGTGAGTTCAGACGGCAACATCCCGCCCCACCCCATACGACCCGGTAACGCTGACCCCTGCGGCCGACCGGTCGGTTCCCCTGTGTCGTGGAAGCCGGTGTGGGCCCCCGCTCCGGCGGCGGACACCATCAAGCTGAGGAAAGGGAGCTTCGGGCCGCCCCGAGGCGGGACAGGGAGAAACGGATTGCTTCGGCCGCCGAAGGGTGCCTCATGGCAGCTCGACACGCAGGCGGAGGAAGCGCTTGCCGGGCGAGGGCGCGCCGGGCGCAGCGACGGCTACCTCAACAACGTCGCCCGCCACGGTCTCGAGAATCCCGGCGGACCCGCTCCATTCGGGGGCTCCCGCTTCAAGGGTCGCCAAGCTGCTCCAATCGGAGGCTTCGAGGGTCTCGCTGCTTTCGACAAGGATGCGGACGGCGGCTCCGGGACGGCGGGTGAAGCGGAGAGCACCGGTATCGTCCAAGACGGGCAAACCGGCGCGCGGATCGCCCCCAAGGATGTCAAGACCGAGGGCAAACTCCAAAAGGTTGGCGTAGCCGCGGCCGGAACCGTCGGCACCGGGCGCGCTCTCCGGGTTTTCCGGGTTGGCGAAACGGGTGAGGCTCCATTCGGCGTAGGTCAGCCCCCCGGCCTGAGAGACGACGCGAAAAGCAAACGCCTGCATACCCCAGTTCCAGAGTCCGTTCATGTCCACAGCACGCGTAAAGACATGGTGGCGTTCGCCTGCCTCCAGATCGGCGAGTTCGAGGGTAAAGGGGGCCTCGGTGACGGTACCCAGTAACTGGCCGTTGGACCAGAACTCCACCCGATCGATGGCCAGCGGGTGAATCACCTCCGCGCTGAGCAATACGGAACCGCCTTCGGCAACAAGCGCCCCATCGGATACCGATGCCGCCGGCAGGACACGCGGACGCGGTTGAAAAACACCGGGTGCGTTGAACGGGGTGGTTACCGCAAAGGCGTTATTGACCGAGGTGACGCCGGGGGTGAAGCGGAAGTTGTTGCCAACGCTGTGATCCCGGACAACGACGTTGTCGACACCGCCCGTTCCCTGCACGGTGACATCGTCCTGCGTCGTGAGCACGTTATCGGCGATGAGCACGTTGCGCAAGTAGCGGTGGGGGGCGTTGTTCACATCCGCGACCACGTAGATGTTTTCATAAATATTCCGCCGGGTGAAGGAGCCAGAGCGGATACGGTTGCCGATGACTTCAATGTCCTCGGAATCCCCCGTCTTGTAGATCCCGATGTATCCGCGAACGTAGTTATTATTCACATACGCGCCGCGAACAATGGTGGTGGTGTGCGCCTGATTGAGGATACCCTCGCCATCGACCGCACTGCCAATGAAGGGCGAGCTCTGACCGGCGAGATAGAGCCGATGGGAATGCACGTCGAGATCATTGCCCTCCACGCGCACGTTGAATCCGGAGAAGTCGACACCGCGGTTTTCATTGGTCTGCGGACCGGTGGGCTGGCCAGTGCCCTGAGGGTTGAGACCAGACCACTTGCCCGGCTCATCCACCTTCACGTTGTCAATGATGATAAGCTCCTGACCGGAGATGTGGTAGCCCACCCGCATGGTGTTAAACAGCCAGTTGTCGCGCACGACGATTCCCCGCCGGAGGGTTTCGGGATAGGCATTCGGGGTGAGGCTGGAGGGAGCCCCCCCCGCTGTATTGATTGAACCGGTTGACCACGATCCCGTAGAGGTCGGTGTATTTGAAAGTGACGGACTCCCCCGGCGGCGTGCCCGCGAAAGATCCATTCGAGAGCCGGTAACCGGGCATTTCGAAGTTGCCCGAAACGTCATCATTCAACCGGTTGTTGGCAATGAGCAGGTTCTCATAGACCGCCAGGTTTATGTTGGCCGACCCCCGGGCCGGATAGCGCTGCGCCGCTTCCTGGCTACCCGACGGCACCGCCGGGTCCGGCCGCGCCATGTGGTTGCCCCGCAAACCGAAAATGACGACGTTGCGCTGGTCGAACTCCGGGTGGAAATTCAAGTTCGTCTGCTCGAAGGCCGAGTTCGGTGTGACATTCGGGAAATTGATGATGCGCGCGTGATTCGTGTCTAGGTGGACAAGACCCCAGTTACTGGCCCGCAGCGGATCGTCCACCGTGATGATGCGGAAAGCCGTGTCGTTGGCCTGGGGGGAAAACGGATTGTAGACATATTCCGGAAAGACCAGCTTGGAGGGCGGTGCATAGTCCGCAAGTTGCGCTGGTGCGCCCAGCGGAGTACCGTCCCCGCGCTCGTGCGCAGGTGCCGCGACCGGAGTTGGCGGGGGAGCGCCGCGCAAGACCACACCGTCCGACAGGACCAAATTATCCGACAAGTGATATGTGCCCGGAGGAAAGTAAACCACGCCGCCACCGGCAGCACTCACGGCGGCAATGGCGGCGTGGATGGCCGGGTGATCATCCAGCCCGTCGTCGGCGACCGCCCCGAACTCGGTCACATCGACGACCCGTTCCCAGCCGATTTCGTCCGTCCACGCATAGGTGCCCGGCCCGTAAAAGGCCTGAATCGGGTTGTCGGTGGGCAAGGCGCCGTGAACAAGCGGGCTCAGAAGGAGGGAAGTCAGCAAGGGTGCCAACCGGGGAAGAAAGCGCAAATTCATCATAATCTTTCAGGGATGGTGGGGTGAATAGAAATAAGGGAAATCAGTCCAAGATTACCGAATCCTGCCCGATAAAGGAACCTCTCTTTGCGGAGGAATGACTCTCCTTTTGCGACAACCGCTGGGGGCTTAATTGCGGAAGCCCGCGCGGTATTGGTTGGGCGAGAGGCCAAACTGGCGGCGAAAAGCTCGGTAAAGCGATTTCACCTCTGGGAAGCCGCAGCGCTGGCCGATCTCCGCAACGGTGAGCTGACTCTCGGCGAGAAGAAGTTGCACTTGCTGCAAACGCTGACGAAGGAGTTCCTCGAGGGGCGAACAGCCCAGTGTCGCGCGGAATCGGCGTTCCATGAGTCTGCGGGAAACGCCGCACAGCCGTGCCAGAGCCTCCATATCCGGGGGTTCTTCCATGCGCGCGCGGTAATGCTGAATAGCCGAACCGACGATGGGGTCGTCAATCGCGAGGACGTCACTGGAGCGCCGGGTAATGACCCCGATGGGCGGAATTGTGAAGGGGCCGGGCTCTTCTCCGTCCAGGGCCCGCCTAAGGGCGGCGGCGGCGGCCATGCCCACCGCCTGAAAAGGCATCCCCACACTGGAAATGGGCAAGGGGGAAACGGCCCCCTCGAAGTCATCGTTGTCCACCCCGAGAATGGCGATTTGGCGGGGACAGGCAATGCCCTCCCGCTCGCAAAGCTCGATGGCGAGCCGGGCCAGGCCGTCGCTTGCGGCAAAGAGAGCGATGGGACGGGGAAGCTGGCGTATCCAGTCTTCCGTTTCCGCACTGAGGGACTGGTCGAGGTAGGTCTCGCCGAGAGCGACCTCATTCGTATACACGGGGGCGGCGTTTCCCGCCCTCCGCAAGGCGGAGACAAAGCCGTGAAGACGATCTCCGGCATACGCCGCGCCGCGCACACCGAGAAAAGCAAAATGGACGAAGCGACGCTCCAAAAAGTGCGAGGCGGCCAAACCGCCCACGGCAATATTGTCCACCGTAATCTGCGGCCCCCGGTCTTTCAGGAAAGCAGACACGTTTACCCGTGCGGCCGCCCGTGCGTCGATGCGGGCGAGCAGGCCGGAATCCTGCGCGTGCACAATCACGGCCGGGTTTTCCGCCTCCTCGAAATCCGTCCACGCCTGCGCGACGGGGTTGAGGCATAGGCGAAAACGCCAACCCAGCTGCGGGTGTGCCCGGGCGAAGGCCAGCACACCGCGAAAGACAGAGCGTCCCATGGAATTGGCCACCGGCAAAAAAAGAAAGACTCGGCGACCCTCAGGCATGTTTGCTCATCAACAAGACTAGCGCACCGCAACCATGGCAAGAGGTCCGGGATATAAATTGAGGGGATTTTGTTGGAGCAAGTTCCGGCCTTCGGTTATCCCGACGCCACGGTTCTGCGTGGGCGGCGGGAAGCGGGACCGCGTGAACGCGGAACTCCAACGCATACAAGCCGCCGATGCAGACCGCGCACTTGTTTTCATCACACCCCATGGCAAGATCCCTTGCACCACCCCGCATCCGTTTTCCACGCTTGCGCAGACGTCGCGAATCCAACGAAATCCACCCCCGAATGATACAATTCGGAAACAAAACAGGGGGACGCCCCGGCGCTTGGGCGGGCGTATGGCTTTGCTTGCTGGCGCTCCCCGCGTGGGGACAGATCCCATTGGCCGAAGACGGGCAGCTTTCTGTATCGGGGTCTTCCACCTTCCGCTACGAATATCAGGATAGCACAGTAGCCGGAGCCTTCAAGCAGGAGCGTCTGCGCCTCTCCGCCCGCGTGGACGGGCGTTGGGAGGTGCGTGAAAACTGGACCTTTTCCTCGGGTGTGCGCACGGGATCCCTCGAAAACCAGCAAACCCCGACCGTGACCATCAAGACCCTGGACAGCCGCTCGGGCTACGGCTCCCGCGCAGTTTACGTGGACCGGTGGGAGGCCGGGTGGCAACAGGCAAACAACCGCGTTCTCATCGGTCGGACAATGTGGCCCTTTTGGGCGGCCACGGACGCGGTATGGGACCGAGACGCCCACCCGGCGGGCCTTTTCGCTTCCCACCGGCACCCCTCGGGCGAGGCCGCTCACACCTTCGCAGCGGCCTATTATTGGCTCCCGGACGGCGGATTGCGCTTCACCGGACGCATGGCCACCGTGCAGCTCCGCAGGGAGGAACCCCTCGGAAAGGGACGCCTCTCCTACGCCCTGCAGTGGTTGCACATGGAGGGCGAGCCCCACGCGCGCCACGCCCGCGCCCGAGCCAACGAGCGCGACTACCGCATTGCTCAAGTGAGCCTGACCTACGCAGTGAAATGGGTGGGCCAACCGGCCGTCTTTGGCCTCGATGTCTTCCACAATTTCAAAACCTACCCCGCCGATGGTTTGGATACCTTCGCGGCGGCCTTCCGCGACGAACGCACGGGCTTCGCCCTCGCCTTCAGCATCGGGCGTAACCGCACACGCGGCGACTGGCGCTTCCGCTACCACTATGTCTACCAGGCCGCCCTCTCGGTGAATCCGGCCCTGAACGCAGACACCCGTTTCCACGTGCGCACGAGCAACTACCGGGGGCACGACCTGCGCTTCACCTACTCTCTGTCTGACCGATGGACCCTCTCGCCCCGCGCCCTCTTCGCAAAGGAGATTGTCGGCAATATTCGCGGGCAGCGGTATCGCCTCGACCTGAGTTTTGTCTTTTAATTCCGGGACTGCGGGCCGCCGCTTCGATGGGAAACGGATGCCACCAATCAGCCTCCCAATGCAGGATGACAGCGAGGGGTGAGATGAAAAGCGCGGAGTCTGCATCGGCGGTTTGTAGGCGGTGGAGTCCCGGCCTCCCACAAAATCCCGCACTCTTCATCACACCAAAAGAACCGCGCGGGCCTGGCTGTGCGTTGACAAAGTCGGGCAAAACAGTTTGGGTTCATCTGCTGTAGTGAGGCGGCTTTTGCTCCGGCGGCCCGCTGCATGATACCGTCTATATCAGCTTCCTCTCACTCTAACCCCATAAGAAGTATGAAAGGTTTACCCAAAAAAAGAATTCACCTGTGCGGTCTACTCCTCCACCTGCTCGCCGGGGCGCTGCTCACAACGCCAGCCCTTCACGGCGTCATCGTCGCCGGTCTAAATGGTGGCGGCGACAACCTCAACAACACCACCCAGGCTGAGCTGGAGGCGCTTCCCGGTGTCTCCGACGGAGCTTTTTTTAACAACGTCTTCCGCATCGGCGCGGGGAATGCCGTTTACATCGGGTATCGCCCGGACCCGTCCGGACCCGTCGCCTACGCCCTCTCCGGGATGCACATCGGCACTTTCTCCACAGCTGTCATCGGCGGCGTGACTTATCAGGTGACCCAACAAATCGCCCTCGACGACTCCGATCTTGCCCTCCTCGTCCTCACCCAGGCCGACAACATCATGCCCACGCTCCAGGCGCTCACCCTCTCGTCTTCCACGCCGACGAACAACACCCCCGTCATCATGATCGGCGCAGGCCGCAACCGGGTGCAGGCCGCAACCAGCGACGCCAACACCTCGGATGCGGTTTCTGTGACGGGCGGAACCGGCTACACCACCACGACCCCCCCGACCCGTCTCAAGCGGTGGGGAACGAACACAACCCTCAACTTCACAGGGGGCGGTCCTCCGAGTCCCACAGACATCGAGGACGTCCTCGGCAGAGATACGGTGGTCTTTCAAACCAGCTTCGACGAACCCGCCTCCGGCGAATGGCTCACCACCAACCAGGCTCAAGGCGTCCTCAATGATTCCGGAGGCGGTGTCTTTACTTTCGACGGCATCCTCCAAGGCATCATGGTCGCGGTAACCGGCTTCAGCACCACCGAGGCGCGCTTTGGCGACACCACCCTCATGGCAAACATCGCCACTTACAAAGACGACATCGACGCCATCACCGGCGGGGCCCTCATCCCCGAACCATCCGGCGTAGCCTTTCTCTTTTTTGCGGCGGCCAGCGCGGCGGGTGCGCTCTTCATCAAGCGGAGACCTTCACGGGAAGCACCGGCGAACTGAATCTCTGCCATGCCCGCCTCCTGCCCCTGTGGCTCGGCGCATGGACCACATAGCCGGGGTAACCCGCAGCCCGCATCCCACCGGAAGCAAAGTAGTCTGGCCGATTCATCGCCAGACCACCACGGAGAGACCCCTGCGAACCTCCGCCCGCCCCACGCGACGATGCCACCGGGCGAAGGGCCGGTTGACCGCCTCCGCCCCTCCCGACCGATGAAATCCGGCGGCTACGCACGCACCCCGTTTCCCACAGCGGACAGCGAAATCGGAAACAGGATCCAACACCGTTCCCATGCATCGGAAGATCGCCCGATGCCGGGAAAACTTCGCTTGGGATACGGTTGCGAAAGCGAAGGGTAGCCCCCTCAAGGAGCCCCTGGGGTCAGCCCCCATTGCAACTCCTCCATGCCGTAACGCTCAATGACTTGATCGCGCAGGCGGGTGCGCTGACGTTGAAAATAGGAATCAACCGCCAAGCGGGGCGTGATCTCCAAAGGTATGTCGACCTCAACAACCGGACGATCGACATGGAATGTGCGGATGCCCGCCGCCTGCGGGACGCGGTTTCCCGACGAACACTGCGCACCCGAGGGAACGGCGGTTTGCTGGATCTCAAAAACATTGGCCGCATCAAAGAAAACATTCCGCGTGCGCGGCCTTTCGAGAACATCGTAATCACTCCAGTTCCCAAACTCCACAAGCGCGCCCGTGGAGGTCCTTCCCGCGAAGCGACAACCCAAAAAGAAAGCCCCGTTCACCCCGCCCTTGATCGTCACCGCACGATCACCGCGCGAAATGAACTCCACGTTGCGAAAGACATAATTCTCGCCCCGCACTATATCCAGCGCATCCTCGGAGCCGCCCTCCAAAATGACATTTTCCACGAGGACAAAACGACAAGCGGAAAACTTCAGCGCCTCCTGAGAAGCATCCGCGCGGATGTGGAGATTCCGCACGATGAGATAATCGACTTTCGCGAACGCGAGTACATGGCTGTCGCCGCGAGTGCGCGCGACCGTTTCCGGTGCCTCTGTCCGCACAACGCCCTGCCCCTCCACGAAGCGCCAGCGCCCGTCCCGCGTGTCGCTGATTTCGCGGGGCACACCCCCCCGTCCCCCCTCGACCACGATCGTGCGGGGGTGGTTTTCGATCAGGGCGATGAGGGCCCGCGCCTCCTCAGCAGGAGCCCGCGCCTCCCCAACAGAAACAAACGAGAGGGCCCCCCACGACAGGAAAAACGACATCATCCACCGCATGGGTGTGTGACCGCAAAGTAACCTGATCCTGTGGAAGGCTTGAAATGAATTGTGT
>JAFIGE010000032.1 GCA_020831585.1 Opitutales bacterium
AAAGCTGCCTCAAAAAACATGATATTTCCCTTGCCTGAGATACAGTTGCTCCAACAAAGCGTGCTCCATGAAAATTCAGAGTCCCGGATCATTTCACGCTCCGGGTCCATTTTTTGTTTTCGCGGGCGAGGAGGATGGACTTCTCAACCTTCAGGCAGAGCGGACACCAGCCGAGTTCGGCTTTGAAGCGACCCTTGCCGGCGAGGGCCAGACCGGTTGGCCGGGCGAGCCCGACGAGAGTGACTTCGCCGGTGATGCTGATGATGCAAAGCACGTCGCCGCTGACCCCGAGGAACATCTTGCCAAAGACTGTCGGTCCTTCGAGGAAGAAGCCGGCGCCCGCGCCGACCCCGGCGGAAAGGTTGAAGAGGCAGGTGGAGGGGATGCCGATGAGAGTCGGAATCGGTATCCAAAATTCTCCGTAACCATACATTCCGGTGAAAGGCGGTTGGCCAATGACAGCGGCCACCTCGGGATCCCAGAAAAAGGGATCGATGGAACAGGCGCGGCCCAGGAAGATGCCGCCGGTGCCCGCAAAACCCTGCACCTCCACCCCGGCGGCGGCACTGATATAAAATTCATCCTTCCCGAACATGACCGAGGCCCCGAGCTTGAGAATCTTAACGGACTCCGCGAAAGAGATCTCCCCTTCGAGCATAAAACCTCCGCCAAAGCCGCGCAGGGGCATGCCCTCCATGTCGGCGTCAAAGATGAACTTTGCCTGAATGGAGAGGCTGGTGTCGGGAAAGAGCCACTCCACTGCAATATCTTTCGCGCCCATCGTGACCTCGGTGGCTTTGCCGGACGAGGGGAGGCAAACCGAAGCCGTATTCTCCGAGTTCAACTCGCGAATGAGGAGGAAGACGTGTACCTTCATCTCATCGGGGACGTTGAGCTGGGCTTTGAGGTCGAGGCGCAGCTCGGTGAGGGAATCGTTGCGGATCTTGGCGTAGCCTTTGATGTCGGCGGTGAACATCGTTGTGTTGATATCGTCGCCCAGCATCTCGTTGAACTTGTCGTCGAGCCCGCCCACGACCTCCCGCACGACTTCGCGCACGGTCAGGTTGATCTGGTCGAAGACCTCGTCGATAGCGGCGGTGAAGAGGGCCGTGGTGTCGTAGATGCGCTGCTTGATGAGGCGGTTGAAATCGGCCACGACGCGCAGGCCAAGGACATAGTCCTCCATGCGCTGCTTCATCTCCGCGCGGATGGCGGCCTCCTTCGCGGGAAAGGAGTCGACGCCGGTTTTTATCGTCTGGAGCTGGGCAAGGATGTCGTTGCGGACAAAATCGAGGGTATCCTCGATGGCCCCGAGATTGCTGTTCACGAGGTCGGTGACCTGCGCGAGGAAGGCCCCACCCTCGCCCATGGCCTCGCGCACCTGAGTAATGTAATCGCGGATTTCCCCGATGACATTGCGGACCTCGATAATGCGCGGCTCAGCCTTCTCGAGAATGGCTTCGATCTTTTCGAGGAACTCCGGCTGCTTGAGGGCACCGGAAACGAGTTCGGCCAGCCCGATGACGGTGTCTTCCAGATCGCCGAGCGCTTTGCCGTCTTTCTCCGCAATAAAGCCTTCGATGGCGGTGAGGGCGTCTTCCGCTTGTTCGAGGCGGGCATCGATCTCCTAGAGGACACCGGCGACGCTGGCGGCGGCTTCGAGAACATTCCGCACCTGGGGCACAAGGCCGTTGCTCACGTGGACGAGTCCCTTGTCGATTTCCTGCACGAGATTGCCCGGTTTCCAGGTCTTCGGGTCGGGATTCCAGTGGTCCAGGAGGGCGGCCATAATGGCGTCGACCGTCGTGTTGATGGCCGGTTGCATGGCGAGGGCGAAGAACTCGCGCTGTTTCACGTCCAGGACTTCGTTGAGTCCGGCCACGCCCTTGTCGACGACCTCGGTGTTGAGGTAATCGTTGAGGACCCCGAGCACGTCGGTGGCTTTGTCGGCGACGAAGTTCGCAAGGTTGACGGTGGGCGCAATGGAGATGCTTGCGCCAAAGGAAATTTCGACAAAATCCGGCGAGAGGTAATCGACCCGGTGCTCCGTGCGGAGAACAAGAAAATCGTTCTCCAGATCCTCGAAGGAAACGAAGGAGCGGGAAGCCGGACGCCAGGTGAGCGGATACTCAAAGTCGATGATATTGAGCCAGCGCTTGACGGCGGCGGGACGGTATTTGGCCACACCCGCGCGGTATTGCTGGAAGGTGACGTCGAGCGGGAAACCGCGGTTGGTGACATCGAAGATGGTCTGATTGAAGAAATGCTCGCCGTTCTTTGCGTATCCCTGGTTTGGATACCCACCCATGATGTGGTAGAGGACGTTGTCGTCGTCCTTGAGGGCGCTGGTATGGATGTGGGTTTCGAGGTCGGCGAAGAAGGGCACGTCGAGGTAGGCGGCGATATTCATCCAACCGAAGTCGGCGGCGGGTGCGGCGGCCCAGTCGTTGAGATAGGCTTCGCCCACGGGCGTGGCGCGGTAGGTCTGCGTGCCCGGACCGGCGAGGGTGAAATTATTCGGCAGGCGGAAGCGCGAATCAAAGGGCGGGTCGAGATCGCCGGAGCCAAGGGTCACGAGGTTGCCGTTGAGCTGGAAGGCGATGCGACCGGAGAGGGCCTGCGGGATGCCCCCGGCGAAGGCTTCCACCCCCAGAACGAGGCGGCGGTCGGAGGGGTCGCAGAGCGCCTCGGCCTTGCCTTCAAAGGAAAGGGCGAGCGGGCGGAAATCGGCGTTCCAGTAGGCGAGCTTTTTGGACGAGCCATGATCGGCGGGCGAAATCTCCGCCCCTTCAAGCGCCCCGAGGCAGGAAATCATGAGCTTGTCGAAGTCGAGATCGAAGTCCGAGGGCCCGCCGACGTAGAGGTTGCCCCCGGTGCGGCTGATGACAGCCTGGCCATCGAGAAAGCCCCAGCCAAGCGAGGAGAACTCAAAGTCCACCCCGTAAATCGTGGCAGTGGGGTTGAACTGTCCCGTAATGGCTTCGTGGATACCGGTGATGCCACCCATGCGGACAAGGTATTTGGCGCGGTTGGTGAGGGGGAAATTCGGCTGCGCCTGGCCCGCGAGAACGATGCGCCCGTCTTGGTCGCCCCAGTCGAAGACACGGAAGTTGAGCCCGGCATAGTCGCCCAAACCGGCCTTGTAGGCGCTTATTCCAGGGCGCTCGACGGTATCGGTGGCGTTGGGATCGACACCCGTGTAAAGGAGACGGGCGGGGAGCTGGGCGGGATTCGTTGAGCCCAACTGCGAGGCGGCGAGGAAGGCACCGGGCATGTGGAAGCCAGCGTCGACGAAGGTGAAAACCGAGTGCGCGAAATCGTTTTTTTCGGCGATCCAACCCCAGCGGAGGACATGGGGCGCGTCGAGGGTGCCGCTGGCCGCGATGCCCCCGTCGCGCGTAAAGCGGAGGAAATTGTCGTCGGCCTCGAAGTTGAGCGTTTGGTTGCCGGCCTGTCCACCGCAGTCGCCGCCGGGGCAATCGCGGGTATAAGTCTGGCGGGCAAAAATCAGCATACTGAGACCGCCAAAGGACGGAACTACACGATCATCGACGATGCGCTGGCTGCCGCTATTGAAGGCTACCTCGCTCCCGAGCGGAAAGTGCGGGCGAAAAGGGACGATGATACCCACGCCACCAAGGGAGAGGTCTACTGAGAGAAGTGCGCTGCCGCTGCCATCAATGCTGACCACAGCCTCCGGGCTGGTAACGCCGACGCCGAAATAGTAGAGATCGTTCGAGGGCTTGGAATTTTCCGCAAAGGGCACGTCGGGATCGCTGCGAAGGGCCCAAACCGCTTCCCGGCGCACGTAGAGCGCATCCCCTGTAGCGGCAAAACGGATACGGTCGTCGGCCACATCCCAATAGACAAAGGACGACTCGAAAATGAAGGGTTTGGATTCCTCGGAAACCCAGCGGCTGCCGGCGGCGACGAGGGTGGCGTCCACTGGGGTGAGTTGTGCGGTGAGAGCGATGCCGGGAAAGACGACATCCGGGTCGTGGATGCGGGTGTTGCTGTCGAAGCCGGTGCCCAAGCCGCTGGGATACCGGAGGCGCACGTTGCCGGAGAAACCGCTGGGGGTGGCCGTGACATTCTCAAGGGAATAGAAAATGTTCCCGGGCACCAGGGGCAGGCCCGTGCCGGAAAAGGTGATGGAGCCCCCGTCGAGGGTGGCGGTGCCGTTGTTGGCCAGGCGCACGGGCAGATCCGTGCCGTTGCCAAAGGAAAGGCCGAGAAGTTGGCCGCTCTGACCACTCACGCGCAGGCTCGTCTCCACGTAGCCCGCGCCCAGCGCGCCCGCCACCGGTCCAGGGGTGGCGATGGCGGAAAAGCTGCCGGTCACACCGTTGACGATGAGGTTTCCGTTGAAATCGAGGAGGCGGGTATCAGGCGTCGGGAGATGGTTGCCCGCGATGGGAAAGGGCGAACCCGGAACCTCAAAGTGCCCCACCGTCACCGTGGCGGTGTAGGTGCGGGCGCGGGAGGCGAGCTGCCCGGTGGGACGCAGGTTGAGGACGCGGTTGTTGTTCGCGATGGAGGGCCGGTTGGGCTGAGCGAAGACGATGTTGTAGGAGTGCTGCTGGTGGGTAAAGTCGAAGGTCGATTGCTGCAAGGGGATGGTGTTTCCAAGGTCGTCGCGGAGAACCACGGACACCCGCGTTGTCACTTCCGAGGTGGCGGGAGCGACGTTGAACTCATCGTAGCGGTAAGCGCGCACCGACGCAGTCACGCGGAAGGCGTCGTTGCCCGCGTCGGTCTGCACCCGGTAAGCGCGGGTAACACTTGCGGAAAGCAGCTCGGTGATGACATTGAGGGCGGCGTCGCCCGTGACCACCTGGGGAAAGTGCTTGTAGCTTTGCGGGGTTGTCGACGCCGTGATCAGGTCGATGGAGTAAAAGAGGCTGGCCGGATTGAGGAGGCGACGGGCGACCTTCATCTCCACCCGGTAGTTCTTGTAGGGGCTCAACTTCGCCACACTCGCGGCTGGAGCGACGCGGACGCTGATAAAGCGGTCGATGACCGTCGGGTTGGCGGGGGACATGTTGACCTCCTCGATGATCTCCAACGTCGTTCCCGTCGAACCGCCCCCCAGGTCGAGCGTGTGCGCCACACCATCTTCATCAAGCAGCTGGAAGCGGCATCGGTAGTTGTAATGGTGCTGGTCCGTCCCGGACCGCGTAAAGCGCATGTGGGCCGTCACTTCGATGGCGTCTCGGTTGTAGTCCGGATCGGCGTTGTTGCGGTCCGAGGTGATGACGTAGCCGGTGTAATTAGTCTCGTCGAAAGAGATGAGCTGGTGCCCCACCGCCGCGCGCGCCGCGCCGGACAAAGAGAGCGCGAGCGCACAAACGAAGAAAAGGGACGAGCGGCTCGGGAACGAGCGGGCAGGAAAGAAACTTTTCATAGGACAGGGGCTTGAGAGCAAAACCGGTAGACTGCATCGCGCCATTAGCCCGACGGGATGCTTTGATGATCACAGCTTATCACCATCCGGCAGATTTGAACATCCCCCAAAGGAGGGGGGTCCTCAACCTTCGCCGTATTGTCTGGCCGCTTCGGTGCGGCTTTTTGCGCCGAGCTTGCGGAAAATCTCCTTGAGGTAGGACTTCACGGTGTGGAGACGCAGCCCAAGAATGATCGCGATTTCCTCGTTCGTTTTCCCCTCCCGCACCCAGTGCAGCAATTCGCGCTCGCGCGGCGTAAGCGCGGCCACCGGGCGACTGGCTTCTTCCAGAAGCAACTGCCCCGACCCTTGCCAGTTGCGCGCCCAACGCAGCCGCAAACAACCGCGTGGTCCAGTGGCCTCAAAGGGAGCCAAGGCGCTATCCAAAACCCCTCTTCGCAGGAGGGCAAGCTGGACCGTGGCCCATCCGAGAAAGTCACGCTGGAGGTAGCTCGGGTCAGCCCCCACGACCTGCGCCCACGTGTCCTTCCGGGCACGAAAGAGCGGCGAAAGCTGACTGTTCTCTCTGATCACCTGGAGGGCACCGCCGGGAACATTCTGCTGGTGCAATCGGGCAAAGAGAACCGCGTTTTGGAAAGCCTGTTTGCAATGGGGACCGATTTGACGAAGCGTTTCCACTTCGTTGGCGCGGAATCCACGCCGCGAACGTAGCACTCCAATCATAAGGCTCAACTGGGAGTCGACCGGAAAGTCGAGAGTCACAAAATCCTCCACCGCATCAAACCGCAGAAGCTCCCGGTAGAGTGGATGCTCGTGCCAGCCAACCCGGCCGAACATGTGCGACAAGACCTTGGTGCCCAGAGGATCTCCCGGAGAAGGCTCCCAGATCGGGTGGTTCTTGGCCACTCCGGATGTGTTCAGCACCTCCGTGAAATCCGGTGCGGAAAAGGGATGGGCCAGACGCACTTGCAAGGCCTCGCGGGCCGCCGGGCGGTTGATCCCGACAAGCACGTTGTCGCCCGGGACCAAATCACGCAGATGCGCCACAAGGTGTTCGGCCAAGGATGCTTCATCCCGCAAAGTGAACAAATCGTGGGGAAAATCGAGCTGGCGAATACGGGCGGATGGAGGCATTGCGGGATAACAGCGGTTCAGGATGGCGGATGGAGGGAACCTCCTCCGTGCTTGAAATATAGGCGGGCCGCCGCCGTGCGGTTATCCACACTCAGCTTGGCAAAGATCTGTTTCACGTGGTGACGCACAGTGTGTACACTCATCCCAAGGTCCCGTGCGATCCCGGCGTTGCGCCGACCCACGGCCAACCGCCCGAGAACCTCCCGCTCACGGGGGCTGAGGGTCCGTGGAGCTGGAACCGATTCGGTAATGGAAAGAAGAATACGGAAGCCCCCTGCATTCCAGTCGCGGACCATGCGAAACTCAAAAATCCGTCCATTCTGCGGCAAGCACAGGGCCTGCAACATCCGCTCGGACACGCCGCGCTCCAGCAGCCTCGCCTGTTCGCACGCCCACGCGTCGAGCCGGGGCGCGGAAGCTGCCTGTGTATTAAAAACAGAGGACAACCCATTCCCCCTCGCTCCCCGCTCGAGGGCCGACGCCGAAGAGAAAGCGACACCACCAGAATCGCCTCCCCGGCAACAGCGCTCGGAAAACCGCGCGTTCTCAAGCGCATGCGGCAGGTGCGCCCGCAGAATCCCCAAGATCTGCCGGTCCCCCGCCGAAAAGCCCACGCGGGAACGCATCACCCCCACCGTGTGAAAGCAATCCGGCTGCCCGAATTCGATATTGAGGTGGTCGAGCACCCGGTCCTCGCGCAAAACCTCGACAAAAAACGGATTCTTCCGCCATTCCCGCCCGGCCTCCATATCCGAGAGTACTTTGATGGGTTGGCGACGGTCGAGCAGGTGCCGCCAGAAAGGATGATGCCCGAGCAAGCCGGTCTCGTTGGCTTCACCAAGAAAACGCTCCCGACTGAGGGGATGCCGCGTAACGATGGCCGAGATCCGGCGGGTGGACGCATGGTGTCGGCCAAACATGTGGTTGTCACCCGGAATGAGCTCAGGCAAATCCCCGACAATTGTTTGCGCCAAATCCGTCACGCTTTGCAAACGATAAGCGCGGACCAGGAAATCCAAAACCCTTCGGTGGCGAGCAGACACCATAACAGCAAGCACATGTCTCTGACCCAATCATGATTGAGGGTCAATTCCCATCTGGCCTCGATCAGGGGCTACCCCGAAAGCATAGACCAACCTCATTCCCTCACTTAACCGCAAACCGTTGAGCAAGGAGAATCATCGTTTCCGGACTGCCTTGAAACAAAGAAATTGAAGCGTTCACACCCCCAGTCTTTCGCTTCGGGCGACGAAAGTCAAGGAATAATACCACATTGCATCCACATTGCTTTTTGCCCTTTCCTTGACGGATGAGGCCTTTCCGGCGATCAACGGCAGGCATGGATAGGATGGTAGATTTGAGCCAGCTGGCGGGCTTTGATCACGTGTTTACCGGAAGGGATTGCGCGAAGAGTTTACCAGATTGGATCTTATCCCTCGCAGACCGTCCGACCGTGACACTCGTCACCGGTGCCCAGACTATTGAACGCTCAGAAATGGCGCAGGATCTCATTTGTCGCCTCGCTTTGGTGGCGAAGCTCATCCATCTGCGTGTCGGCGGCGAACCATCTGACGAATGGGTGGATGCGGCGCGAAAAGAGGTGAGGGCGATGGGAGACACCACTTGTGTGGTTTCGATCGGAGGCGGTAGCGCTCTTGACGCCGGCAAAGCACTGGCCGCCCTGCTTTGCGAGAAGGCCCCGTCGATCGAATACCTCGAAGGCGTGGGCTTCCGCAACCCGTCCGGAAAGATGCTGCCTTGGTTCGCCCTCCCCACCACCGCCGGAACAGGAAGTGAAGCAAGCACTAACGCAGTGCTCAGCCGCCCGGGCTCCACCGGCTTCAAACGATCTCTCCGCCATCCCGCATACCGTCCCTCCGGTGTGTGGCTCGACCCCAATCTGACCGCCACCTGCACGCCCGCTGTCATCGCCTCCTGCGGAATGGATGCATTTACACAACTATTTGAAGCCTGGTCATCCACGCAGGTTCCGGCGGATCTCGCAGAGGTCCTCGAAGATGCCCTCGTGGCCGTCTATCGCCATCTGCCGTCCCTTGTCGAGGGCACGGCTACGGATCCCACTCATGCGCGGGAAGCTCTCCTGATTGCGGCCTTTCTTTCCGGCCTGGGCTTGACACGGGCTGGCCTGGGAACGGCCCACGGGCTGGCGGGGCCGATTGGCGCAGTAGTTCCGATCGCCCACGGTCTCGTCTGTGCCCGGTTGGCCGGACCCTGTCTGAGGGAAACAGTGGAGTGGCTCCGTGCAAACCCTCAAGGTCGTCACGCGACCAAGGCTCTTGGAAAGATGACTCGTTTGCGCGAGCGGTTGGCACCCTATTCTCCGGGCAGCACCGATGCCTTCGCCGACATTCAAGGTTGGGCAGACCGCTGGGAGCTTCCACGGCTTGGAGAAGTGGGGCTCCATCCCGCGCACCACCCCGGGGTTCTTCGCCTCGCATCAGACAGAAATAGCCCAGCCCAGCTTGGACCGACGGTTTGGAAGGCCATCCTCGCTGAGCAGAAGCCATTTCCCGGCGGATTGAAATGATTCCCCGCTTCTACCCCAATCCTTCCAACACGCGGGAGCCGTTGCCTTCTGCGTGAAAAAGCACCTAAGCAGAATCAATGAAACCCGCGATTTGCGACTAACTCTCAATAAGGCCGGCAACCCTTCCCTGCACTTTTAACTGAGCCCGCAAATCGACATCAATAAATCAGCAAATCAAGACCGAGAAAAAAATTGTTCGCCAAGCGGGGGGAGGCTCTCCATTCTGGAAGGTTTATTTTTAGTCATTTATTCAGTTCATTATCAATGAGTAACGAAACCCCGAAGAAGGAAACCTACGATTCATCGCAAATTCAGAAATTGGAGGGCCTGGAAGGCGTGCGGAAGCGCCCTGATATGTATATCGGGGATACCAATGAGCGCGGCCTGCACCACTGCGTCTTCGAAATCGTCGACAACTCCATCGATGAGGCCCTCGCTGGCCATTGCAGCCAGATCCATGTTTCCATCCACGCGGAGGGGTCGATCTCGGTGGAAGACAACGGGCGCGGCATCCCCGTGGACATGCACCCGAAATACAACATGCCCGCCCTGGAGCTGGTCATGACCAACCTCCACGCCGGGGGCAAATTCGGCAAGGGTGCCTATCAGGTCTCCGGGGGTCTACACGGTGTCGGGGCAAAGTGCGTGAACGCCGTCTCCGAATGGTTTGAGGTCGAAGTCAGCCGCGAGCAAAAGGTACACTTCATGGCCTTCTCGCGCGGCAAGACGACCGAGAAGATGAAGATCATCGGGGCGACAAAGAAAAACGGCACGAAAATCAGCTGGCTCCCGGACCCCGAAATCTTCCTCACAACGCGCGAGTTCAAATACGATCTCCTCGCCAAGCGTTTGCGCGAGCTCGCCTTCCTCAACCCCGGCATCGAAATCATCCTCGAGGACAACCGCTCCGGGCGCAAAGAGACCTTCCTCTTCCGCGATGGTATTGCCGAATACGTGCAGTTTCTCAACCGGGGGAAGACGGCGGTGCACCCCTCCGTGATCACGCTCAACGGCGAGGCCCCGGCGGTCGAGGCGGAAAAAGACGGGCTCAAAATCGTCGTCGATATCGCCCTGCAATACAACGACAGCTACGTCGACCAGCTCTACGCCTACGCCAACTCCATTCACAACGTCGAAGGGGGCACGCACCTGAGCGGTTTCCGCACCGCCCTCACCCGCGTGATCAACACCTACGCGAAAAACAACAACATCGTGAAGGAGAAGGACCCGCCGATCAGCGGTGACGACGTTCGCGAGGGCCTGACCGCCGTCATTTCCGTGAAAGTGCCCGAGCCCCGCTTCGAAGGCCAGACCAAGACCAAGCTGAGTAACGGCGAAGTCGATGGCATCGTGCAGCGCATCGTTGGCGAAAAACTCAAATACGAGTTTGAGACCAACCCCTCGATCGCCCGCAAGATCATCGATAAGGCCCTCAACGCCGCCCGCGCGCGCGACGCTGCCCGGAAGGCGCGGGAAACCGTGCGCAAGTCCGCCATGGCCTCCGGCGGCCTCCCCGGCAAGCTGGCCGACTGCTCCGAAAAGGACCCCTCCATCTGCGAACTCTTCATCGTCGAAGGGGACTCCGCCGGCGGCTCCGCCAAGCAGGGCCGCGACCGCCGCTACCAAGCCATCCTGCCCCTCCGCGGCAAACTCATCAACGTGGAGAAGGCGCGGATAGACAAGGTCCTCAACAACAACGAAATCCGGACCATCATCACGGCCATGGGCACCGGCATCGGCGACCACGAGGGCGATGGGGCCTTCGATGCGACCAAAGCCCGTTATCACCGCGTCATCATCATGTGTGACGCCGATGTCGACGGAGCGCACATTTCCACCCTCCTCCTCACCTTCCTCTACCGGCAGATGCGGGGCCTCATCGATGCGGGCTATGTCTACATCGCCCAGCCGCCGCTCTATAAGATCAAGCGCAAGAAGCGGGAGCAATACGTCGACAACGATGAGCAGCTGAACCGCATCCTCCTCGAACTAGGTTCGGAAGACAACACCCTCGTGCGCCTGCGCGACAACCACACCTTCCCCCCGGCCAAAGTCGACCGCATCGTCGAGGCCCTCTCCCGCCTGGAAGCCCTTGGCCGCGGCGTGACGCGCTACGGCTGCTCCATGGAAGCCTACCTCGACGCCCACAACGCGCAGCAGATTCTCCCCAAATACCTTGTGCGTCTGCGCACCGGCAACGAAGAGACTTTCCGCTTCCTGCACGATGAGGATGCGCGCATGCACTACATCGCCGAGGAGGGTTTCGAAGACGCATTTGCCGAGACCATCATCCGCCAGGTGGAACACAACGGGCGCGTCGTCAATCAGCGCATCAGCATCCACGAACTCTTCGAATCGGTCGCCATCTCCAAGGTCCTCCAGGAACTCGCCCGCATGGGCCTGGATGTGAACCAGTGGGAAGCCACCGAGGAGCCCCGCTACCGCCTCGTGGAAAACTTCGGCCAGGAGGGCAAAGAAAACGCCCTTCCCCTCAACAGCATCCTCGATCTCCTCCCGAAGATCCGCGAACTCGGTCGCCGCGGCCTCTCCATCCAGCGTTACAAGGGTCTCGGTGAAATGAATCCGAAACAGCTCTACGAGACCACGATGAACCCGGAGACCCGCCGTCTCCTGCGCGTGAACATCGACGATGCCGCCAAGGCCGAGCAGATTTTCTCCATGCTCATGGGCGACGATGTGCCCTCCCGCCGCGCCTTCATTGAGGACAACGCCCTCAACGTCTCCAACCTCGATATCTAACCCCTCCCCTTTCAGGTCCAGTCCGACATGTACACGGAAAAAGAAAAACTCACGCCGACCAACATCACCGAGGTCATGGAGCGCGCCTACATCGATTATTCGATGTCGGTCATCATCAGCCGCGCCCTCCCCGATGCCCGCGACGGTCTCAAGCCCGTGCAGCGCCGCATCCTCTACTCGATGATCCGCCAGGGCCTCTTCCACAACCGCTCCTTCGACAAATGCGCCGCCGTCGTCGGGGAAGTGCTCGGCAAATATCACCCGCACGGGGACAGCTCCGTCTACGATACCCTCGTGCGCATGGCGCAAAACTGGGTCATGCGCGTGCCCCTCATCGACCCGCAGGGCAACTTCGGTTCGGTCGACGGGGATCCCCCCGCCGCCTATCGTTACACCGAGTGTCGCCTCACCGCCCCGGCGGAGGAACTGCTCCGCCAGCTCGACGAAAACACGGTCGACTTCGTTCCCAACTACAAGGAAGACACGACCGAGCCCTCCGTCCTCCCGGCGGCCCTCCCCAATCTCCTCATGAACGGCTCCACGGGGATCGCCGTGGGTATGACCACGAACATCCCGCCGCACAACCTCGGCGAGCTCATCGACGGCGTCTGCCACATCATCGAGAACCCCAACGCCACCGTCGATGACCTCCTCCCCATCATCAAGGGGCCGGACTTCCCCACCGGCGGGGCCATCCTCGGGCGCGACGGCACCATCAGCTACATGCGCACCGGGCGCGGCATCGTCCGTATGCGCGGGATCATCCACTCCGAGGAACTCAAAAACGGCAAAGAACAGCTCGTTGTCACGGAGCTTCCCTACAACGTCAACCGCGCCAACCTCGTCACGAAGATCGCCGAACTCGTGCAGACCAAGGTCATCGAAGGCGTTTCCGACCTGCGCGACGAATCCGACGAAAACACCCGCATCGTCATCGAACTGAAGCGCGGCGAAATCCCCCGCGTCATCGTTAACAAGCTCTTCAAGCACACCGCCCTGGAGTCGAGCTTCGGCGTGATCATGCTCGCCCTTGTCGACCGGCGCCCGAAGGAGATGAACATCCGCGAAATGCTCGAGGTCTACCTCGACCACCGCCGCGATGTTGTCTACCGCCGCACCCAGTTCCGCAAAGACAAGGCCGAAGCCCGCGCCCACATTCTCGAAGGCCTCAAGATTGCCCTCGATAATCTCGACGATTTCGTCCGCATCATCCGGGCGAGCGCCAACCGCGATGAGGCCAAGACCAGCCTCATGGCGAAATACCCGCTGAGCGTTCGCCAGACCGACGCCATCCTCGACATGCGCCTATACCAGCTCACCGGGCTGGAGCGCGACAAGATCGAGGCCGAATACCTTGAACTCATCAAACTCATCGCTGAACTGAACGAAATTCTCGAAAACGAGAGCCGCCTCCTCGAAGTTATCAAGGACGAGCTGACCGAGCTGCGCGGCAAATACGCCACGCCGCGCCGCAGCCAGTTCATCGCCGCCGAAGGGGAATTCCGCATGGAAGACCTCATCGTCAACGAAGGCTGCATCATCACGGTGAGCCACAAGGGCTTCATCAAGCGTACCCCCGTCTCCAGCTACCGCGCCCAAAAACGCGGCGGCAAGGGCGTTATCGGCTCGGGGTCGCATGACGAGGACTTTGTTGAGCACCTCTTCACCGCAAGCACGCACGATTACATGATGTTCTTTATGAACAACGGTCGTGTCTACGTGGAGAAAGTTTACGACATCCCCGAGGGCACGCGCGTCTCCAAGGGGCGCAGCATCGTCAACGTCCTCGAAATGCAAAAGGGCGAGTTCGTTGCCGCGATGATTCCCGTAAAAGATTTCTCTGAAGAGAAGCACCTCCTCATGGCCACGAGCAAGGGCGTCGTGAAAAAGACCAACCTGAGCGAATACAAAAACTACCGCAAGGGCGGCATCATCGGCATCAATATCGATGAAGGCGATGCCCTCATCGGTGTGAAGCTCACCCGCGGGGAAGACGAAGTCGTCATGATTACCCGCGCGGGCATGTCCATCCGCTTCCACGAAAATGCCCTCCGCGACCAGGGACGGGCCACCCGCGGTGTGCGTGGTATCAGCCTCAAGGGCAAAGATGACTACGTCGTCACTATTGAGATTGTGAACACCGCCGAAACCCTCCTCGTGGCCGGCCAGAACGGCCAGGGCAAGCGCACCGAGTTCGGCGAATACCGCACGCAAAACCGTGGCGGCTCCGGCATCATTGCCATGCGCACAACCGGTGTGGCCGGTGCCCTCAGCGTTTCCGAAAACGATGAAATTATGCTCCTCACGCACCACGGGCAAGCCGTCCGCACCCGCGTGAACGAAGTCCGCGTGATCGGGCGCACCACCCAGGGCGTGCGCCTCATCAATCTCGCCCCCGGCGACAAACTCATCGGCATCACCAAGGTTGTCGAAGTCGAAGAAGACGAAGCCTGATCCCCCTTTATTCCCATGATCCCCCGACAAGAAGAAAACGCCCACCTCGGCTACAGCGATACCCCCGTCCTCCCGGACTCGGGTTACACCGTGCACGATGGCACCCGGCCCCAACCGCCCACTGTCCGCTTCAGCGGCCCTCACCACGTCCCCGGCGACGCCGTTGTCCTCTTTGGAGGCGACTCGCTCGATGGCTGGGTAAGCAAGAAGACCGGAGAACCGGCCAAGTGGGCCGTGGCCGATGGTTGCATGACCGTCGTCCCCGGCACCGGCGATATCCGCACCGCGCGCGATCTCGGTGACGGGCATTACCACGTCGAGTTCCGCAGCCCCGCCGAAATCAAAGGAAAAGGCCAGGGGCGCGGCAACAGCGGCATCTTCCTCCTCGGTCTCTACGAGGTGCAGGTGCTCGACAACTACGACAACCCCACCTACCCCGACGGCACCGTGGGCGCGATCTACGGGCAGTTCCCTCCCCTCGCCAACCCCATCCACGCCCCCGGCGATTGGAACACCTTCGACATCATCTGGAAGGGCCCCATTTTCGAGGGCGAATCCCTCGTCTCCCCGGCGGTCATCACCGTTCTTCTCAACGGCGTCGTGCAGCACCATGCCAAGCCTCTCCAGGGGCCCACGAAACACAAGGAGCTCACCGGCTACGAGCCGCACGACCCCGCTCTGCCCCTCGCCCTGCAAGACCACGGCGACCTCGTGAGTTTCCGCAATATTTGGTATCGACCGATTTGAAAGTGGCCAAACTCAGCTAACCTACCTTATGGAAAAAACCCTTGTCATCCTCAAGCCCGATGCCTTCGCCAAACGCAAGGTCGGGGCTACCCTGGAGCGCTTTGAGAACGCCGGCTTTGAAATTCTCGGCGCGAAAATGATGCGCCTCACCCCGGCCCTCCTCAAGGACCACTACAGCCACATCGCGGACAAGCCTTTCTTCCCGGAGATCGAGCAGTTCATGGGCTCGCGCCCCGTCCTCGTGGTGGCCCTCGGGGGCCAGGGTGTGATCGACCGCGTGCGCCTCCTCGTCGGCCCGACCAACTCCCGGATCGCCCCGGCCGGCACCATCCGCGGCGACTTTGGCACCGACATGATGCTCAACATCGTGCACGCCTCCGACAGCCCCGAAGCCGCCGAAGCCGAAATTAAGCGCTTTTTTGTCGACGGCGAAGTCTTTTCCATCTGATCGCGGGCTCGGAAGACGGAAACGCGCGGCCCGTCCGTCGCGCGCCTACTTCGTCGCCTAAGGCACTCGAAAACGCGTAGTCGCCTCTCCGCTGCGGTCCGGCGATCCAATCAGCCGGACTCCTTTTTACCGAGCGCATCAGTAAGCAAGATGCGCGTTCTTCTGTTATTTCCCTGCTTGATCCGTGCGCCGCGCCATAGGCAATGGGCAGGGGCCGAGGCTCTCGCGCAAGAATTTGTGGAAAAAGTGAGAGGCTGAAACTTTTCCGCTCTTGAGGGCGGACCCAATACCCCGCCCTCGCCCTCAGTCACCGACAGACCGGAAACCCCTCCTGCCTTCGTCGTGCCCCTCCGGCTTGTTCAAGCGCCCCTCCACGGACTGAATACGTGATAACCAAAAAAACGAACCAATCCACCTCCCTGATTGATTCTGATTCATTGCTCCCCGCTCTAATCGCCATATCTCGCAACATTTTTATTCTGAACCATTTTTTAAAACCCATCTCCTGATACCCCGCAAACCACCCCATCTCATTCAACACTCTTGTATATAGATCCATAGCTAGCCCTTCCGCCTGGATTCGCATAAGTTGCAATTTTTTAATTCTGAACAATTATTGGGAATTTGATTTGCCGATTGCGGACGGAGGCAGCTTGAACAGGCTTTTGGGGGAATGCCTTACGTGATTCTTGTATTCGGGGTGTTTGCGTGCTCGACAGCGGTGCTCTTCATCAAGGTCTCGGAGACGGATGCAGCTCTGCTTTCCGCCTACCGGTTGCTGGTCGCCGCTATCCTGCTCGCCCCGCTCACCTGGCGGGCCTGGCGGGCGCATCCGCTGCCGCTCAATCGACAATACTTTGGGCGGATTGTCCCGCCCGCACTCTTCCTCGCCCTGCACTTCATCACGTGGATCGTTGGCGCGCGGCTGACTCCATCGGCGAATGCGACCCTGATCGTGAATTTCGTACCCGTGGCTATGCCGTTTCTGCTCTACTTCCAGTTGCGGGAACGGATCTCCCGCGCGGAGGCGGGGGGCACGGCGATAGCCTTCGCCGGCGTCTTGGCCCTTGCCGTGGCCGATTTCCAATACAGCCAAACACACGCCTTGGGGGATGCCATTTGCTTCGGATCGATGCTGCTCTACACGGCGTATCTGGTGGCTGCACGGAAAAACCGGGATCTCGCTTCGGTCTACCTTTATATCGTTCCGGTCTATGCGCTTTCCGGACTCTTCAGTCTACTCTTCGCCGTGCTCCTGCTTCCCGTGACCGGCCCCATTCCGCTCATTGGAGAAAACTGGCCAATGGAGCTGGTCTGGATTCTGGGGCTGGGCATTGTGCCCACCATCTTCGGCCACAGCAGTATAGCCTGGGCGTTGCGGGTGATTCCGGGCCAATCCGTTGCGGTCATCAACCTGGGCCAGTTCGTGTTCGCGGGAATCCTCGCCTTCTTCATTTTGGACGAGGTTCCGCACGCACCCTTTTATTTTGCGAGCGCGGCTGTGGTCGGCGGCGCGCTGGTGGTGATCCGTTACCGGCCAGCACTGCGTTCGTAACCGGGGGAGGCGGTCCGGCCCGGTCGCGCTTCAATCCTCGGCCTGCAGGTGGTCGATGCGCTTGCGGAGGGTGGCCCGGGTGATGCCGAGGAGTTGGCTGGTTTTCACTTGGTTGCCACCAGTCTCCTTGAGCACGCGGAGGGTGATCTCCTTTTCGATGATCTGGAGGAGACCTTCATCGTGCTCGCGGCGCAGCAGTTCATAGAGCCGGTCGTAAACCGAGGAAAGGGAGCTTTCACCGGCCGCGGATTTGACGACCGCACCCCCGTCTCCGACCACGCCCTCCGTCGCGGGCACCTCGGCGGCGGACGCGACCGGGGCCGCCTCCTCCGCTGGCGGAGCGACCGGGGAGGTGTTGGTCAAGACCTCCTGGGGCAGGTCTTTTGTCAGAATGGTGTCGCTCTGCGCGACAACGGCACTGCGCTGGATAACGTTTTCCAGCTCGCGCACATTACCCGGCCAGGGGTAGCGGCAGAGCCGGTCGAGCGCCTCTGTGGAGACCCGCCGCACACGCGTCTTGCGCGCCTTGGCGAGGCGCTGGAGCATGAAATCGACGAGTGCGGGCACGTCGTCGGGGCGCTCTTTGAGGCTTGGCATGCGGATGCGCATGACGTTGAGGCGGTAATAGAGGTCTTCACGAAACTCCTTTTCCTCCACGAGCTTTTCGAGGTTTTTGTTCGTGGCCGCAATGAGGCGGACGTTGACCTTGATGATCTCGTTGCCGCCAACCCGCTGGATCTCGCCTTCCTGAAGCGCGCGGAGAATCTTGGTCTGCGTGGGCAGGGCCATGTCGCCGATTTCATCGAGGAAAAGCGTGCCGCCGTCGCACAGTTCAAACTTGCCCATGCGCTGCTGGGTGGCCCCGGTGAAGGAGCCTTTTTCGTGACCAAAGAGTTCGGACTCGATGAGGTTGTCGGGGATGGCCGCGCAGTTCACCGCCATGAAGGGGCGGCTGGCGCGGTGGCTGTGCTGATAGATGCAACGGGCCACCAGTTCCTTGCCCGTGCCGCTCTCGCCGGTGACCATCACCGTCACGTCGCTCGCCGCGACCTGGCCAATGACCTTGAGCACCTGCTGCATGGGCTCGGAGCTGCCGACGATGCCCTCTTTGTAATCCTCACTGTTGAGAATGGGCTGGTACTGGGTCTGTTGGGCGGCGGACAGGTCTTGGTGCGCCTGCACCGCCTTGGCTGTAAGGCCGAGAACGCGTTTGATGTCGAAGGGCTTGATGATGTAATCGAAGGCCCCGAACTTCATTGCCTCGATGGCCGTCTGCGTGGTGCCGAAGGCCGTCATGAGGATGGTCATGGAGTTGGGGCTGGCGGAGCGCAGATGCTGGAGCGTCTCGAGGCCGCTCATACCCGTCATGCGGTTGTCGAGAAAGATGACGTGGGGGTGTTCCTTCTCCGCCGTGACCACGCCTTCCTCCCCGCTTGAGGCGGTGAGGATGCGGTAGGGTTGCGAGCTGAGCACCCGTTCGAGCGAATAACGGATCTCGGAATCATCATCGATGATGAGAATGAGCGGCTTGGAATCGGGATTCATGGCAAATTTTTCGCGCGGTCTTGCTTGTCCGCGCAGATCGGAGGAACGTATGGACATGGGCCAAAGTTGGTCAATTCCCTTGTTCAAGGTCTTCGGCATCCGCCTGGAGCTGCACCTCACGTTTTTCCTCCTTCTCTTCTATGCCGCCTGGATCGGCATGGATGCGGACGGGGCGGCGGGTGCGCTCTGGAGCCTGCTCCTGGTTTCGCTGCTTTTTGTGTGCGTGGTCCTGCACGAGCTGGGGCACTGCCTGGCGGCACGGGGATTCGGCATTTCCACACGCCGCATCCTCCTCCTGCCCATCGGGGGGATGGCGCAACTCACGGAGATGCCGCGCCAACCCTGGCGGGAGTTTGTCATTACGGCGGCCGGTCCGGCGGTGAATGTGGCCATCGTCCTTCTCCTCGGGGTGCCGCTCTACTCGGCGGGTTTGATCCCCGATACGGAGCAAGGGCTCCTGCGCCTGCTTTCCGAATACTCCCTCGTGAATCTGCTCGTGACGATGGTCATCTACAACGCCATCATGGCCGTCTTCAACCTCGTGCCGGTCTTCCCCATGGACGGCGGGCGGATTCTTCGTTCGCTCCTGGCCTTCCGCCTCCCCTACCTGCGCGCCACGCAATTCGCCGTGTGGGTGGCGCGCCCGCTCGCCGCCGGCGCGGCGGTCTATGCCCTCTTCATCGCGGGAAATATCCTCCTCACCCTCCTTTTCGCCTTCATCTACTTTGCCGGTGATATGGAATACCGCATGGTGAAGCGGCAGGAAGCCTATCAGGGGCGCGCCGTCGGCGACCTCACGGCCCGCTTCTGCCGACGGGTGCCGGGCCATCTGTCCCTCGGGGAAGCCTTGCATGTGATGGGGCGCGAACTCCCGCCCGAACTGGTGGTGGACGACGGGTCGGGGCGCATGGCCATCTTCTCTCCCGAGACCCTGAGCCACCTCGCCCGCAACGAACACCCCTCCACTCCGCTCTCCGCCCTGCATCCGCTCAGTCCCCCGACGGTGCAGGCCAGCTGGCCCGTGGAAGTCTTCGCGCGGAGTATCGGCACGAGCGGCGAAACCCGCTTCGCCGTCTACGAGGGCAACGAGTTTATCGGGGTGCTGCGCGCCGACCAACTCGAAGAAGCCCTCCGCTGGGCTCCCGCCCCCCGCCGACGGCTTTGATCCCTGCAACTCGCCGGATGCCCGGTGGCCGCAAAAAGAGTTGAAATGCGGTTGAAGCCCGTCGGACAAAGGACGATGCTTCGCGCTCATGCATGAGGCGACCATCGTTTACCTGATCCTCGGGGGCACCCTCGCTGCCTTCGTTTGGGGACGGTTCCGTTACGACATCGTCGCCCTCCTGGCACTTTTCGCCGCCGTGCTCTTCGGTGTGGTCGAGGCGGGGGCCGCCTTCGCCGGCTTTGGCCATCCCGCCGTCATCACCGTGGCCGCCGTGCTCGTCCTCAGCCGGGGCTTCCAACACTCCGGGCTGGTCGACTGGATTTCGCGCCTCACCCTCAAGGCAGGAGGTCGCCCCACCGTGCAAGTGCTCGTGCTCACGCTCACCGTGGCCCTGCTCTCCGCCTTCATGAACAACGTCGGCGCGCTCGCCCTCCTCCTTCCCGTGGCCATCCGCATGGCCCGGGAACACAACCTCCCGCCCTCGCGCCTCCTCATGCCCCTGGCCTTCGGGTCGCTGCTCGGGGGGCTCCTTACGCTCATCGGCACGCCGCCCAACATCATCGTCTCGGCCTACCGCGCCGAACAGACCGGGGAGGGTTTTGGGATGTTTGCCTTTGCCCCCGTGGGCGGGGGCGTTCTCCTCGCGGGCCTTGTCTTCCTCGTCCTTCTCGGCTGGCGCCTCACCCCCGAGCGAAAAGGCCAATCCACCGCCGACGACCTTTTTGAAACCGCCGACTACCTCAGCGAACTGGAGGTAACAAAGGGCTCCAAAGCGCTCGGCTGGACCCTCCACCAACTCGGCGAGGCCTGCGGCGAACGCATTCCCATCGCTGCGGTCATTCGCGGGGACAAGCGCCTGCCGGGTCACCGCTTCCGCCAGGCCCTCCAAACGGGCGACATTCTCCTCGTCGAAGCCGAACCGGAGGAGCTCAAACTCATCGAAGAGAAAGGCGGCTTGTCTATCGCCGGGACGGAGAAGTTTACCGGCAAACTCTCTGAGGCGGCGGACCTTCAACTCGCTGAGGCCGTCGTGCGCACCGGCTCCCAACTCGTCAACCGCAGTGTCGGCGAGCTGCGCCTCTTCGCCCGGCACAACCTCCAGCTTCTCGCCGTGGCCCGCGATGGCGGGCGCCTCAAAGAGCGACTGAGCAAAATCCGCCTGCGCCCGGGTGATGTGCTCCTGCTCCAGGGCGAGGAGAGCGAACTTGCCGAACAACTCCCCGAGATCGGCTGCCTGCCCCTGGCCAACCGCAATCTCCAGCTGGGTGTCCCGCGCCGCTTGATCCTCTCCGTCCTCCTCTTCGGTGGAGCCATTGTGGCCATGCTCACCGGCTGGCTTCCCGCACCGGTGGCGCTCAGCCTGGCCGCCGTGCTCTCCGTCATGGCGGGTGTGCTCCCCCTGCGGGAAGCCTATGCGGGCATCGACTGGCCCATCATCGTCCTTCTCGCGGCGCTCATCCCCGTCGGGCAGTCCCTCGAAACCTCCGGCGGCGCGGACCTGATCGCAAACGCGCTCCTCCACTACGGCTCCCAATGGCCCCCCGTGGTCGCCCTCACCCTCCTCTTTGTCATCACCCTGGCTCTTTCCAATGTCGTCAACAACGCCGCGGCGGCCCTTCTCATGGTTCCCATTGCCGCCGCCCTGGCAACCGGGTTTGGCACTTCCATGGATCCATTCCTCATGGCCGTCGCCGTGGGGGCCTCCTGCGCCTTCCTCACCCCCATCGGCCACCAATCCAACACCCTTGTCATGGGGCCCGGCGGCTACCGCTTCAGCGATTACTGGAAAATGGGGCTGCCCCTGACGGGGATCGTCATCCTCACGGCGATCCCGCTCATCCTTCTCGTCTGGCCCTTCTGAGGCGCCCTCCGGAACCGGCCTCAGGCGCGCGCCGCCTTCACCAAATGCTCAAAAATCCGCCGCTGCACCGCGAGCGTCGGAAGATACTCCGGGTGCCACTGCACGCCCAAAACGAAGCCCGCCGCCGGCACCTCGATGGCCTGCACCACCCCGGCCTCATCGCGCGCGGCCACCGCCACCCCCTCGCCGAGGCGGTCGACCGCCTGCTTGTGGAGGCTGTTCACGCGCGTCGTGGCGCGGCCCAGCATGTCCCGTAAGCGCGAACCCTCCGCCACCTCAATGCGCTTGCGCGGCTTCAGCGAATCGGGATTTCCCCGCTCCCCGTAAAACCCGTGCAGCTCCCCATGCAGCGAGCCCCCGAAATGCACATTGATGTACTGCGCGCCCCGGCAAATTCCAAGAACGGGCCAATCCTTTTCCAGCGCCGCCCGCAGACAGCGCTCTTCAAACGCATCCCGCGCCAGATCCGTCCCCGGCGCGCTCAGGGAGAAAAACCGCCGGAAAAGAAAGAAGAAGGGCGCAAGCAAAAAGGCTGCGCGGCGCTGCTTCTCTTCCCGGGGCGGTTTATCCGGTTGCGCAAAAATCTCCCGCAGAGGAATCCCCGCGCGGGTCGGCTCAATATCCGCCCCTCCGCCAAGGATAAGGCCCTGCAACGGGGGCAACGGGGTCCCTTCTCCAAACCGCCCCGGGCGCAACCGCCGTGGACGCCCCCCGGCGCGCCAGACCGCCCAAGCCGTGCACACCCAGGCGGGAAATCCCCCCCGGGCCGGACCCGTGATGCCAATAACCGGTCGACGGGCCCTCATTCGCCCCCCCCTCCAGCGCGCCAACCAAGCCCGCAGACGCGCCCGCCACGGATGCCGCAAACGGAAACGCTCCCGCTTCACCGCCCGGGCCAGCTCCGCTTCATCCGCTGCCAACGCTTCCACCCGGCACCACACCGCCCACTCCCGCCCCAGCGTCCAGGCAGGATCGTCGATCCGGCAGTCCGGCAACCGGTAGTGCAGCGTCGGGCGTGCGCTGATCTTCTCCTTCGGCAAAGCCGCTCGCACGCGCGCATAGTCCACCTCCGCAAAAATCGGCAGCAGGTCCAGCGGACGGTTCCGCGTCGGGTTCTCCGCCAAATAGTCGTCGATCAGCTCCGTCATCGATGGCGCGTAGTCCGCATCCAATACCCGCCGCACATATTTCTTCGGAAACGGATCGATAAACGGGCTGATCCGCCGGGCAGCATCCACCCCATGTGCCCGCCGCAACTCCCCATAGAGCGACAGAAAAGCCCGCAGATACCGAAGTATCCACCCGGCCTCCACCGCCGGCAGCTCCGGATTAAAGTGCAGCCCGAAGGCATTGTAAACCGACGCCCCCGTGCCCTCCGATTCCGGCGCGAGGGCTGCCCGCACCGCCTCCAACTCCGGCAGCCGCCCCACCTCCAGGGGCGAAAAAACCACCTCAAAGGGCACAAACCGCCGTGCCTCCGTCGCCAAAATCCGCTCCACGGTGTCATCCAGATCCGCCTTGAGCTTGTTCAGCTGCAGCCCCTCCAGAAACCCCCGCAGCTTGAACTCCGTGAAAAGCACCGCGTCCAGCTCCACCTTCACATCCCCCACCGCTGTCTCCCGCAGCTTCACCGCATACCGGCTAGTGCGCTCCACCTCGCCCCCCACAACCCCGCGCACCCGCCTCACGATCTCCTCCAAATCCAAGCCCCCCAGCTCCAGCTCCACCCCCACCCGGCGCGGCCCACCGTCTCGTTTGATCCATGCAACTTCCATAATGCTCCATCCACACCCTACCACACTTCCACCCCCCATTTCCAGAAAACCTCAAAACGTCCCCAAACCGGCCTCATCCCCATCGCCCTCCCCCCAAAGCAAGGCCCTCCGAACCCGCCATACCCTTCCGATGCCCACCCTCCTCCGCCTGCGTCAATTATATTTACGCGGTTTATAACATTCACGCGGTTTATAACATTCGCTCGCATACGGTCTTGTGATATATCTCTACACACACACCTCGCCCATCCGGCCGGATCGGCATGCAAGCAATTCTACCGTGTTTACGTTTGCTGCTGTTTGTCCGCAGGGGGAGTGGGTGCGGCGGATGGGGATCAGGAGCGTTCGGTGGCTTTGCGGGCCTTTTTGGTATCGAAGTGCTCGGCTTCCTTCTTTTCGCGGAGGGCGGCTTTTTTTTCTTCCGGTAGTTGGTCGAACTGGCGCTGGGCGGCGAGGGCGTCTTTTTTGAGATTTTCCTTATGTTTGCTGGAGTCTGTCATGGGAACGGGGAAGCAAGTGGTTGCGTTGAAATATGGAAATATGTGCGCGAATGCAGGTGCACCCGTGCGGAGCAACTCAAACCCAACGCCAGAAAAGCATCTCTGGCAAGACCCTGCTGCCGCAAGTCATCGCAAGCGCGGGAGTTTTCCTCTTTTGCACGGTTGACAGGGTTGAAAAAAACACACTCTATGCCGTTTCTCGAGCGCCGGAAGCCTGTCTCGCTCTTCGTCCACCGATTAGCTTGCTGAGATTTTTTCTTCCCAGCCCGAATCCGCCCCCCGGTGGGGAGCGGCGAGGCGACCCCTCTTTTTCGATTAAACTTTTGCCCATGGATACTTCCGATGAAGCGGGCTCGGTGATGACTGTTGAAGGCATTTTCGAGCCCCAAAACAACAAGACCGGCCTGCTCCTGAATCCTGCCAACCACGGCCGGACGCGCCCAAGCGATCCGTTTGTGACGCGCGAACTCGTGCGCCGGTTCAAGATCAACCGGGGCAGCTATGTGGTGGGGCGGGCCACTCAGGAGCGGAAGCATCCAAACCCCAAGCTCTCCTTCGTCGAGAGCCTCGACGGCCTGTCTGTGGATGACCGCCGCCAGCGCATTCCATTCGAGCAGCTGCTCACGGTGGCTCCCGATAAGTGGCTGCGCCTCGAACGGGAGGGTTCGGGCAGCATGTGCGGTCGCGTCATGGATATTTTCTGCCCGATTGGCCGGGGCCAGCGCGGTCTCATCGTGGCGCCTCCCCGCACGGGCAAGACGACACTCCTGCAGGAGATTGCCCTGGGGGTGAAAGCCAACCACCCGGAGTGCGAAATCATCCTTCTGCTCGTCGATGAGCGCCCGGAAGAGGTCACGGATATGCGCCGTAATGTGCCCGGTCGCCTCTTCGCCTCGTCCAACGACGAGAACGTGAAGAACCACCTCTTTGTGGCCGAGCTGGCCATCGAACACGCCAAGCGCAGCGTGGAGGCGGGCAAGGATGTCGTGCTCCTGATGGATTCGCTGACCCGCCTGGCACGTGCCTACAACTCCTCGCGCAGCGGCAGCGGGCGCACCATGACGGGCGGCCTGGATATCCGCGCCCTCGAACGGCCGCGGCAGCTATTCTCCGCCGCGCGCAACACCGAAGACGGCGGCAGCCTCACGATCATCGCCTCCGCTCTCATTGAAACGGGCAGCCGCATGGACGACCTCATTTTCCAGGAATTCAAGGGCACGGGGAACATGGAAATGGTCCTCGACCGCAAAGTGGCCGAACTCCGCCTCTGGCCGGCGATCAACGTAAACGCCTCTGGCACCCGCAAAGAGGAACTGATTCTGCCCCCCGAAAATCTCAAAAAATCGCACTTCTTCCGGCGCGCCCTCGCCACGATGAAGATTGAGGACGCTGCCGAGACCGCCATCGAGCGCCTCGGTAAAACGACCACCAATGAACAGTTCTTCAAACTGCTTGATATATAATTTCCAGTTACGCCGATTGCCGATAAATCCGGTGGTCCGCGCCCCCGCAAACCGTGATAGCCATTTTTCCCCATATTTAGGCTTGCTCGTGGAAATTCGGGCAACTTAATTCCTCACCTTTACGCATGCAGAATTTTGCTGATCAGTGCTTGGACATGGCCCGTTCGATGTTGGGCCACAACCTTCAGGCGATTAACTCGGACGGAACGATTCAGCCCTTTGAGGGCGAAGCTACACGGTTGGATGAGTCGGGCCACGCCGCTCTGGCGATCGGCGAGTTCTTCCGCGCCACCGGTGAACCCAAGTTCGACGATGTCGATCTGGTCGACCTCGCCGCCCGGTGTATCACCGCGCAGGTGTTCATCGAGGATGAGGACGACAACGAGAACGGGCTCGCCTATGCCGCGCTTGGGCTTCTCTCGTTCAGCCCGGCCAAGGAGCGCAACAGCGTTTGGGAGCGCCTGCTCGACCCCACGCGCGAGCGCCTCGACCGCCGCCTACTGGCCCGTTCGGACTACGACAATCACTTCCAGGCCTTCAACATAGCGAAGTCCGTCACCCGTTTCAGCATCGGCCTTTCCAAGAAGGATGAGACCGGGCGCCTGATCGACCGCTATCTCCAGCGCGCGCAGGATGCCAGCTCGGCAAGCTTTCTGGACGACGGGCCGGGCGTGGGTGTGGGTGGTATGTTCGACCTCTACGGCCTCATGAGCCTGGTCTTCATCCGCCAGTCCCTGCAGCTGCACAGCAACGTCAACCTGCGCGAGCGCAAACTGCCCAGCATGCGCACCGTGGCGGAGAAGTATATCAAGCTCCTCCCCGACATCGTGCGCGCGGATGGTCTCGGCTGGGCCTTTGGTCGCGGTATCGGGGCGTATGGGCAGATGCACTGCATCTCCCTGATCCTTCAGGCTCTGCGCGACGGTTGGATCGCCGACGAGAAGCGCCCGCAGTATTTCGATATCCTGCGCCGCCTCTTCCAGTATTTCTTCCTTACCTACCTGGATCAGGAACACGGCGTCCTCGTCATCCGCGATTTCGAGCGCGACACCCAGGCGCAGCACACCACGCGCATGGCCAATTTCGACGGCGCGCGCTACCTCTGCCAGTGGTCCCGTCTCGCCCGTGCCATCGGCGGCCAGCTCTCACCAAAAGCGGCGACGACGCGCACTTCCGGTCGTTGGGTGATCTTCGACAAGGCCAATAAGAAGGAGCAGGGCCTCTTCATTTACCAGGATCCGGAGTCCCAGTTGCACGTGCAGATACCGCTCATCGGCGGGGGCAAGTCCAAGACATCCGACTACCTCGCCTTCCCCCGCTGCCCGGGCGTCTTCGACTGGCCGGTCAACCGCTACCTGCCCATCATGTTGCCCGAGTTGAAGTTTGGCGACAAGCTGGTGATCCCGTCCTTCTACGGCAAACGCTGCGTCACGGGCATGGGCCTGCGAAAGAGCTTTTATTTCCGCTACGAGCAACCGGAGTTTATCACCGCCGAGGAGGAAATCCTCACCGGCATGGGCAACGTAAAGGTCTCCTGGACCTTCTCCGGCAACCGCATTGTGAGCGAATTCATTTTCTCCGTGCGCCATCAGGTTCAGTGCGACCGCATGCGCTACGTGCTCGCCATCGGTGCGCCCCACTCGGAGAAACACGTGCCCATGGCCTTCACCCTCGGTGGCGAAGGCCTCGGCTGCTCCGTCGAGCACGATGATTTCCAAGCCGTGTGGCAGGACACCGAAGTGGTCACCAACGAGCCGGAATACCGCACCTACTGGGGCAAGCTCCACTATATCCAAACGCTCGAACGCGACCATCCCCTCATCATGCGCCCCGGCCAGCAATACCGGCTCAAGATCGCCTTCGCGCCGGAAATCGCGCTGCTCGACGCCTAGTCCGGCAGCCCGATGCTCTCCGTTCGCATCATTCCTTGCCTGGATGTTAACGCGGGGCGCGTCGTGAAAGGCGTCCGCTTCGAATCTTTGCGTGATGCCGGAGATCCCGTGGCCATCGCCCGCGCCTACCAGGAACAGGGTGCGGACGAACTGGTCTTTCTCGATATCACCGCCTCCAGTGATGGGCGTGGCATCATGCGCGAAATCGTCGAAGCCACCGCCTCGCAGTGCTTTATGCCCCTGACTGTCGGCGGAGGCCTGCGTAGCCTTGAAGACGTGCGCGCGATGCTTAACGCCGGGGCCGACAAGATAAGCCTGAACACTTCCGCTCTGCTCGATCCAGACCTCGTGAGCGCCGCCTCCAACCGCTTTGGGAACCAGTGCATCGTCGTGGCCATTGATGCCAAGCGGCGCGCCGACGGCAGCGGCTGGGAAGTCTACACGCACGGCGGCCGCCGCCCCACCGGGCGCGATGCCATCGCCTGGGCGCGCGAAGTGGCGGACCGGGGTGCCGGCGAGATCCTCCTCACAAGTATGGACGCCGACGGCACAAAAGACGGTTATGATATTGCCCTCACGCGCACGCTGAGTGATGCTGTGACCGTTCCCGTGATTGCCTCGGGGGGTGCGGGCACGCTTGACCACCTTGTCGAGGCCGTCGCGGCAGGACACGCGAGCGCGGTTTTGGCCGCCTCTATTTTTCACTTTGGGGAATTCTCGGTCGCGGAGGCCAAGACCCACATGGCCGCGCGGGGAATCCCCGTCCGCACCCTCTAGAAAATCCGCAAATGGCTCTTCCCCAACCACCTCACTGCTTGTCCAAGTTCCTTTTCGCCGTGGCTCTGGTGGTGATGGCCCCTCTTTCCAACGGGCTTTTTGGAGGAAAGGAAGTCGACCAAGATCCTCTTTTGGCACGGATTCCGGAACTGACCGTAGCTCAGGTGGCAGCCCGTTATGCTCAACGCCTCGGCGGCGATGGTGCCCTGCGTGATATGGATTCCATTCGTCTGCGCCTCGAAATCAGGCGGGATTCCGGCGATCTCGTAAGAATGACCGTGTTGAAAAAACGCCCTGATCGGGTGCGCATCATGTTTTCGCAACAGGGAATCAACATCACGCAGGCATTCGACGGTCAGACGGCGTGGGTGCGCAACCAAGGGCAAGGCATCGACCGCATTCGGCACATGGATTCCGAAGAGGCGGAACGCTTTATTCGCGATGCGCCCATCGAGCACGTGCTCCTCCACGCCGAGCGAATGAACGCGGAATTGAAGATGGTCGGTCGAGTCCGACACTCCAACCGCCCCTGCTACGAGATCCATGCCCACTTCGCAAACGGCGACCGCTATGAACTCCTCATCGATGCCGAGGAATTCGTTGACCGGCGCATCAGCCGCATCATCCGGCGTGCTGACGGCTACACGCGAACCGATATTATCCCAAGCCGATTCGAATACATCAGCGGAATCCTCTTCGCCCTGCGCTACGTGTATTTTATTGATGGAAAGCGGGATTCCATAGTCGATGTGGTCGAAGCCACCGTAAACCCCGGCTTAATTGAGGAAATCTTTCGCATTCCGGCGACCCCGAATGCGGTGCCCTAGCATCCGCAGATCCTCCGCCCGCAAGAGCCACATTGCTCCCGCGTAGAAAAGCATACCAGTGGGAATGAACAAAACCACCCGCACAAAAGAACCCAAGCGGTCTGTCATCAGCCCCATACCGCCCAACGCGATATCCCCCGCGAGGATCAAGCTGCCCATCAACAGCGAAACTCCCGTGATCGATGCGTAAGCGCGCAAACCCGTGAACGCCCCCAACGCCCCCATCACCCCCTCCCGCCGCCGCAAAACCCATTCGAGCGCAAGGGCGTGCGCGGCACTCGCCAAGACATTCGCCAAGGCCAAACCGGTCGCACCGAACGGCCCCATCAAAATGAGGCTGAGAATGAGATTGAGGACCAAATTGACCACTGCCAGGCCCACCGGCGTGCGCATGTCCTGGCGCGCGTGAAAAGCCCGCACGGCCAGACCAATCCACGCGTAAAACGGAATCCCCGCAGCCGCCACCGCCAGCGGCATACGCGTCAAGGCAACATCCGCCGCACCAAAACGACCCCAGGCAAAGAGCAACTGCAAGATGGGCCCCGCAAGAACAGCCAGACCGACCGCAGCCGGCAGTGTCACAAAAAAAGTGATCCGCAGCCCCCGCGCGTAGACCTCGGCGAACCCACGCGCATCCGCATTCGTACGCAAACGCGCCAACTCCGGAAACAAGACCGTCGACACCGCAATCGCAAAGACCCCAAGCGGCAACTCCACGAGGCGCGCGGCGAGATAAAGCACCCCCGCCGCCGTGTCATCGAGAGAAAACGCGAGGAAACGCGACACCAGGATATTCACCTGAAAGACCGCCGCGCCAACCAAACCCGGAATGAGCAGCTGAAAGACCTTTCCCAATCCCTCCACCGACCCCGGCACAATCTTCGGCCGCCAACCCGTGCGAAAGAGATCCGCCCCCGGCACGAGCAATTGCAGCGCTCCACCCAGAAGCACGCCCCCGCAAAGCCAGAGCACATGCGTCTCCATCGAATCCACCCAACCGGTGAAACCCAGCAAGAGCGCCGCGATCATGGCCAGATTCAGCCAAACCGGGGAAAGGGCCGGCGAGAGAAAGCGCCGCTGGATGTTCAAAGCCGCCCCCACTAAAGCCGCAAGGCACACAAACCCCAGATAAGGCAGGAGCCACTGCGTCAAACGCGCTCCCAAATACACCCGTTCGGGAAAGCCTTCATACAAGGAGACAAAGCTGAGCAACCCCCAGGCCGCCACCATGATCAAGCCCAACACCGCCGCCAGACGCGTCAGCACGGCATTGAGCAAGCGCCCGAAAGCCACCTCCCCCGAACGTTCCCGCACCTCCGTCAACACCGGTATCGAAGCAGACGACAACGCCCCCTCCCCCAGCAACCGGCGGAAGAGATTCGGCAGCGTGAAAGCCAGAATAAAAGCTGAACTCACCGCCCCCGTCCCCAGAAACGCGAAAAGCAACACATCCCTCAACAAACCGAGGCAGCGCGATAACATCGTGGTCGCCGCCACTATAGACACGTTGCGCAAAATATCGGCCATCGCAAAAGAAAACCAGCCGCCTCAGCTTGCCTCCCCGGGCGATTTCGCCCCATCCCCCGCCGACGAAAGGGCCCCCTCCCCCTCCGCCTCAGCGCGCTCCCCGCTTTGCCCCAGATCATGGGCGACAAACTGCAAAATACGGGTCCCCGCGTATTCCATGTCGTGCAACAACACCCGCACCCGCCCGCTCAAAAAATGGTGCGCCACATGCGCCATCACCGCGATCACCAGACCCAGAATCGTCGTGTGCAGAGCCATCGCCGCCCCGCCCGCCAAATCCGTCAACCGCGGAAACGCCACCGCCTCTCCTCCAAAAAACTGGAAAAAACCGTCATGGATCCCAATCAACGTCCCGATAATCCCGATAATCGGTGCGATCTGCGTGATCGCTGCCAGCGTCCCGATGCGCCGCTCAAGAATGGGAATTTCCACCAAGGCCGCCTCCTGCATGGCCCCGCGCATCCGCTCCTCCCCCTCATCCGCCCGCAACAACCCCGCCTTCACCACCGAACCCACCGGACCCGGCGTCTCCTCGCACACCGTCAGCGCCTCAATCAAACGACCCCGCCCAAGCAAATTCTGAATCCCGCTCAGAAACTCATTCGTGCGGATCTGGCTCTTGTGCAGATACAGCGTCCGCTCAATGAAAATAACAAAACCGAACAGGCTGACCGCCAACAAAATCCACATAACAATCCCACCCTGTTCAAAGAGTTCCATATCCCCAAAGCGAACCCCTCCCCCCCAAAAAACGCAATCCCCAACAACAAATAACATACCGTTAATATTCTTCTTGCGTAAAGGGGCGATTTGGTTGAGGGTGGGATTCTATGAATGCAAAGTTTTTGATTCCACCGAAGTCGCGGCGGATGCCGCGGATCTTGCGTAAGGGAGCGTGCTACCACGTGATCAGCCGGGTGTGCGGCCGGGCGTTTTTGCTGAAGGACGGGGAGAAGGAGACGTTTCGGGATCTATTGGAGCGGGTGTGTGGATTTTGCGGGGTGAAGCTCCTGACCTATGCGTTAATGGACAACCACTTCCATTTGCTTGTGCAGATTCCGGCATCCCCGGGGGATCTGAGCGATGATGAGCTGCGGCAGCGGGCCCGCCTGCTTTACGGCAACGAACGAAAACGCCAGCCCCTTTCGTTTGATCGAATTGACCGGGCACTGCGGGCGGGGGGCGAGGTTCGGTTGGCGATGCGTGGGCTGCTCCTCGGGAGGATGGCTTCGCTGCCGATATTTGTGAAGATTTTGAAACAGCGCTTTTCGCTGCTCTACAACCGGACGCACGACCGTGTGGGGACGCTCTGGGAGGGCCGTTTCCGTAGTGTTTTGGTGGAGGACACGTTTGCCTCGGTGCGTGCGGTCGCGGCCTATATCGATCTCAATCCTGTGCGGGCAGGTATTGTAAAGGATACTAAAGACTACCGCTTCAGCGGCTATGGAGCGGCGATGAGTCAAAGCAAGGGAATCAACCAAAGCCCCCTCTTTCAGCGTCTGGCGGAAGGTCGAGAGATATCAAAGGAGCAGGTTGCGGCCGCTTATCGCACTTACTTGCATGCGACGGCTTTTGCGAAGGGGGGTCAGGGCGCACCCTCCGAGGAGAAGCTGCGGGAGGTTTTGGCTGCTGGCGGACGGATCCACCCGGGGGATCTTTTGCGCTGCCGTCTGCGCTACATGACCACGGGAGCGATTATCGGAACGCGGGCTTTCGTAGAAGGTTGGATTGCCCGGCGGCGGGAGAAGATGGGGCGGGGGACAAAGCGCGCCCGCCCCCCGAAGGAGACTCCCTTTCCCTCCGAGGATGGGAGTGGTCTCGTCTGTTTGCGTTAAATGCGGCTACAGAGCGTGGTTGCGTTTGCCCGCCGAGCTTGTTGAAGATTGGAGGCATCATGGCAGAGCAAACCAAAGCCTATGCCCGCGCGGGCGTGAATATTGCCTTGGCGGATGACCTCCTCGGGAGGATCAAACCTGACCTGCAGGCCGCCAAGCGTCCGGAGTCACTCGGGGCGATCGGTGGGTTCGGCGGGCTATTTGATATTTCGCGCATCCGCTTGAAACATCCTGTTTTGGTGGCGAGTACGGATAGTGTGGGCACGAAAGTGACGGTTTCCCACATGGCAGAGGACTTTCGTTTTCTTGGGGCGGACATTGTACATCACTGTGCCAACGACATAGCCGTCTGCGGGGCGGAACCGCTTTTTTTCCTCGATTACTACGCCACGGGAGTGCTTCAGGCGGGCCCCTATACACAGTTGATGCGGGGGTTAGCCCGCGCCTGCAAGGGGGCCAATATCGCCTTGGTCGGGGGAGAGACAGCCGAGCTGCCGGGCGTCTACCGGGAGGGAGAGTTTGACATCGTGGGCACCATTGTGGGCGTGGTGGACAAGCCCCACATCCTCACGGGCGAACCCATCCGCCCCGGCGATGTGGTCATTGGTCTGAGTTCCAGCGGCCTCCATACCAATGGCTACAGCCTCGCGCGCCGGATTTTCTTCAAGGATCTCGGCCTGTCGGTAAAGGACCCCCTCCCCGGCCGGAAGGGCCCGACAGTGGGGACTGCTTTGCTCAAGCCCCACACCAACTACGCGCCCTTCTTGCAAGCGGCTCTGAAGTCGCTCAACACCGCACCGCGCGCGGCCCAGCGCAGGGGCAACGCGCTCTTCGGCGCGGCCCACATCACGGGTGGCGGGTTCACCGGCAACATCCCCCGCGTTCTCCCCGACAACATTGACGTGGAGATCGATACCCGCGCCTGGAAGCGTCCGCCGGTGTTTCAGGCTCTCGCCGAAACCGGTCTGGTGAGCGACGATGAACTGCACGAGGTCTTCAACATGGGCATTGGTTTGGTGCTGATCGCGGAGGAGGCTGCCGCCCCCGCCCTCATCGAACTCGCCCGCAAAGAGGGCCACACCGCGCAAAAAATTGGCCGGACCCTCAAAGGATCCGGCCAAGTGCATCTCAATTTCTAATTCGCCAAGGCTGGCTGTCGGGGCAGGCCCGCGCCCGCCTCAACGCCGAGTAATGAGGATGAGGTAAAGCAAGTTGGCCAGCGAAGAGACAAACGCGGCCACGTAGGTGAGCGCGGCTGCGCCCAGGACCTTGTTCACGCCAACCATTTCATCACTCTGGAGGATGCCCGTGGCGACCAGCTCCTGTTTCGCTCGATTGGAGGCGTCAAACTCCACGGGAAGAGTCACCAACTGGAAAACCGTGAGGACGAGGTAAACGGCGATGCCGAGATAAAGCAGCCCGAAGATCTGGAAAAAGAAACCCCCGATAATGACAAAGGGGAGAATCTGGGAAGCAAACATCGTCACGGGCACGAGCGACATGCGCAAACGCAGCATAGAGTAGCCCGTGGCGTGCTGGATGGCATGGCCGGCTTCGTGCGCCGCCACTCCAAGCGCGGCAAGACTGCGGCCGGAATAATTCTCTTCGCTGAGGACCAGTTCCTTCTTCGAAGGATCGTAGTGATCCGTAAGGTGGCCACGTGTCGAACGGATGGCGACATCGTGAATACCGGCTTTGCGCAGGACATACTCAGCCGCCTCCCGACCGGTGATGCGGCTGCGCGAGGGGACCTTCACCCAATGATTGTAGGTCCCCTGGACCTTCATCTGGGCGTAGATGCCAAGAATAATCGTGGGAACGATGAGAACGAGGAAGAAGATCATAGTGAGCTACCTTTTGATAAGATGAGAAAGGGAATGATCCCGCATCGGGGACGCTTTTCAAGCGAAAGGAAGTGAATTTTCCGCCGCCCGAAGCGTATGGATGACGATTTCCGGAGGTGCGCGAAAGCGAACCGGCAGTCCGCTCGCCCCGACCCCGCGGCTCGTGTAGCCCTGCATCGAGCCGAACCGCCAGTATCCACTCACACGCTCCGGCGGGATGCCCCGGCCCCCATTTGGACGTGGCAAACCCGGCAGGCAGACTTGTCCGCCGTGGGTATGGCCGCACAGGCAAACGCTAAATCCAGCCGCGGCAGCCTCCTGCGCGATCACGGGACTGTGTGCAAGGAGCAGACGGAATACACCATCCGGCACCCGCGCACCGGCCCGCAAGAGATCGTGGCCCTCAAAGAGATGGGGGTCGTCAACACCGACCAAGCCCAGGACCGCCCCCCGGAAGGGCACGGCGACTGATTCGTTGAGCAAAATGGGCAAGCCCCTCGCCTCCAATGTTTTCGCCACGCAGAGGAGATCGTGATTGCCCAAAACCCCATACCGCGGCCCCTTCAATTGGGCGAGGATGCGGTCCATCCCTGATTCCAGTATCCCAAGGGTTTCCGGTGACATGCGGTCGACAAAGTCGCCCGTGAACACGGTCAGATCGTAAGAAAGATCGGCAAGATGAGCCGACAAGACCTCGGCCAGGCCCGGCACAAAGTCCAGATGCAGGTCGGAAAGGTGCAAAATGCGCAGCCCATCCAATTCAACGGGCAAATCAGGCATAAAAAACACATGCTCCGAGACTTCCGGTGCCAGCAAAGCCCGTTGCCCCCGGGCAAAGGTTCCGGTCATCCGCATCAGGATCACGAAGGCCCGGAAAGACAGCGGCTTGCGCGAAGCCCAAAGCCGTCGCAACACCGACCCGCGCCGACGCTCCTGAAAGAGCCGCTCCACCTCCCCCCGTCGCTTTCCATTTGGCCCCAGACGTTCCACCAAAGACGGTGGCAAAGACCACGCCTCCGCCCCCTCCCTCCGCCTGCTTTGGGTTTGCCTGTGTGGGAACCTGTTCATTTTCAAGATCAAGCTTCGGCATGAGAGGGCAGACCCAAAGGACACGCGAGCCTTTCACGCAGAAATTAGCTTGCCCGGAATGAGGAGAGCGTGCGCCATAAGCGGCTTGCCCGGAGCCGAGCCTGCCAGCGAGAAAAGCAGGCCCGGTGCAACCCCGACCGCCCTCGTTGGTTCACCTCTTATGATTTTGCTCAGACGCCTATTCATCGCCCTCTTCGCCAGCGCAATCCCTGCGAGTGCCCTGGCAACTCTCCCCGAAGCCTTCCGCGCGGACGGGCTCCTCTACCCGGAGGAAGTCTTCCCGGCTCTCCAATCTCTCCTGAGGGACGCCGCACGCCACTCGCCGGAGATCGGTATTCTCCAGCAGCGCATAACCGAACGGGAGGGGAACCTCCTTGTCGCGGATTCTCACCGGCGGTTTCGTGTCGATGCCAACGCCCGCGTCCTCGGAGCCTATGAAATGCGCGAGGACATTCCCGACCGCTTTCGGGGAGCATTCAACGCCAATACCTTGGTCAGCCGCCCACTCTATCACTGGGGCCGTCTGGAAAACCAATCGGCCATCGGCGAACTTGCCCTTGAAGCAGCTCACTTGAATTTCGAGCGCGGCAGCCGTGAACACCTGCACGCGGTACGCGTTCACTACCTGCAATGGGTCCACCAGCACGAGCGCCTCGCCAAGGCCCGTCGATCAACCTCCCTTCTCGAACAACTCACCGCCGCCGAAGAACGCCAACTCGAAGCCGGGCGCTCCACGGAAAATGCCGTTATCGACCTGCGTGCGCGACTCGCGGAGAGCATCGAATTCGTGGCCTTTATTGAGCGCGAAACCCTGCATCAGCGTCAGACGCTTGAGCGGTTGACCGGCTCCCGCGATCTCGCGGAACCCTCCACAGGAGCTGGTCTCGACTTCACACCCATGACCCTTGCCAACATCGAGCGCCTGCAACGCCGTTTTGCCCTGCTCCCACCCGAAAACACCCCCACCGTGCGCCTGGAGGAAACGCTCCGTGAAATCGAAGACCGCCGCTACCAAATTGCGGAACGCAACCGCTACCCCCGCCTCGACTTCGTTGCGGGTGTGCTCACCGATCAGTTGGATGCCTTTGACTCAAGCGATTTCGCCCTGCGCATCCAATATTTCGCGGGCGTCCAAGTGTCTTGGAACATTTTTGACGGAGGTCGCACGCGGGGCGAGAAAATGGCCGCCCTTGCCCGACGGCGTATCCACGATCTTCAGGCTGAGGGCCAGCGCTTTCGCTTGGATGCGGAGACAGAGCGTATCTTCGCTGACATTGAGTTCGCCGTTAAGCAATTTTCTGCCCGCGCCACCCGGGCCGATTTGGCACGCCGCCGCCTGGACCTCATTCAACGTCAGGTGGCGGACAACTTGGCCACCGAAACACAGCGGATCGAAGCCGAACTCGAACTCGCCGAGAGGAATCTGCGCGTAGGGGAATCCCGCGTGCAATACCTCCTCGCATTGGCTCAACTGGCCTCCCTTCACTTTCCGGACCCGGCGGCCCGCTAAACCGCGCCCCCTCCACATGAAGACCCTGCTCAAATGGCTCCTTCCTCTTCTCTGCATCGCCGCTCTCGTGGCATGGTTTGCCACGCGCCTGCGCGTTGAAGTCATCACGGGTGAAGCAACCGTAGGGACAGCCGTGAACGCGGTTACCGGAACGGTGGAAATCTTCGCATCGCAAGACCTCACTTTTCGCACCGAACGCCCCGGTCGCCTCGTCGAAGTGCCGGTCTCCGTCGGCACCGAAGTCAAAACCGGCGACCCCCTGGGTGTTCAGGCCTCCGCCCGCCTCGACTTGCGAATGGCCAACATCCGCATTCGCCTCGAATCCGCCGAAGCCCGCCTCGCCCTGCGGCATCCGCGGGAGTTTGAACTCGATAACCTTGATCGCGAAATTGAAGCTGCCCGCTTGGCCGTGGAACTCAATCAGGCACCCCGCTCCCGCCTCGAACAAGTGAAACGTGAACGCGAGCGCATCCAAACCGTCTACGAAGCCGAGAAACTCTCCGCAGCGGAGTTCATTGATCTCCTCAAAAACGATCTTGCGCAGCTCCAGCTTGAACAAGACGAACTCACCGTGCGCGCCACTTTCGATGGCACCGTGACGGAGGTCTTCCGGTTCGCTGGCGACTACATCGGCAGTGGCGTCGCCATTGCCCGCGTCATCGCTCCCGGCCGGTTTGGTGTCCTCACCCTCAACGAAGAAGATTTCTTCGGAGTTGCCAAAGGGCAGCCGGTCACCGTCCGCCTCGCCGGCTTTCCCGACCGCAGCTTTGAAGGCAGGGTGGGCGAGATCGGAGCGGTGGCGGATGCCAACGAAAAAACACGCACGCTCAACCTCTCGATCGAAGATCCCGAGAAAGTCCTGGTCCCTGGCCTCACCGGCGAGGCCCTCCTCTACAAAGACATCCGTGAAGACGCGATCCTCGTGCCGCGGCGCGCGCTCATCGGCAACCGGCTCTTTGTCGTCGAAGACGGACGCGTACAGATACGGGAGGTCCAACGGGGTTTCGTCGGCATCGACCGGGCGGAAATCCTCTCCGGCCTCCGCGCGGGGGAAATGGTCATTCTTGAAAACCAGGGCCTCGTTCGGGAGGGCATGCGCGTGCGCACACGGGCCGCACGCTGATCGCCTTCCTAAAGACGTCTGACCCATGGGCTCCGGAAAATTTCTCAACTTGCGAATCGCCTGGCGGCTGCTCCTCGCCAAGCGCCGCGCCATGCTCATGAGCCTCGGCGGAATCGTCTTTGGCATCGCCCTGCTCATTGTCACGCAGGCCCAAACCGCCGGATTCGAGCAGTTTTTCATTCGCACCATCCTGGGAACAAACGGTGCCCTCCGTATTCAGGACCGGTTCCAGCCAACCGTTGCGAGCATGGTGGCGCATGATGAAACAGGCGGCGCGGCCATGGAAATCGCCCTGCGCGAAGGCAGCACCTATGAACCTGGAATTCGTCATCCCGCGCAAGTCCTGGAGGGCGTTTTCGCCTTCGAATCCGTTCTCGCGGCGGCACCGGTCCTCCGCGGCGAAGTGGCCATTTCAAGCGGTTTTCGCACCATGGAAGGCCGCCTTCACGGCATCGAAATCACCTCTTACCTCGCCGTCTCCGACCTCGACCAGCAAATTGTGCGCGGGTCTCTCCTCGATTTTGCGCAGCAGTCCGATGGCGTCATCCTCGGCTCCGTCCTCGCCGAGCGTCTCCAACTCCGGGTGGGCGATACGGTCTTCATGCGCAGCCGCCAGGAGCAGCGGCGATTCAGGGTCTCCGCCATCTTCGAGAGCGGCATCGAGCTCGTTGACCGCGTTCACTTCTATGCGCATATGCGGGAGACGCGGCGCGTGCTCAACGAATTCGAGCGGGTCTCCTACATCCAGGCGACACTCGTCGATCCCGACCTGGCCCCCATGATCGCCCGGCAAATGGAGTATGCTGTCGGTCATCACGTCGCCAGTTGGCAAGAACGCGAACGCTCCTGGCTGGAAGTCTTCCGCGCCCTCAAGCTCTCCTCCGCCATCAGCATGACGACCATTCTCCTGATCGCCGGACTCGGCATGTTCAACACCCTAGCCATCATCGTCATGGAGCGCTCCCGCGAGATCGCCATCCTCCGCTCCATGGGCTACACCCGCCGCGATATCCTCGAAATCTTCCTCATGCAAGGGGTCATCGTTTACACCATCGGCACGCTCCTCGGTTGGATCTGCGCGGCAGCCCTCACCCGCACAATCGAAAGCATCCCCATCCGCATCCGGGGAATCTTTTCAACCGATCACTTTGTCATGTATTGGTCCTTTCAGCACTACCTGCTCGCCGCTGCCATCGCCGGTGTGGTGGTGCTCACGGCCGCCTTTATCCCCGCCCGGCGGGCCTCTCTCATTGAACCCGGTGACGTCGTGCGCGGAACCAGCGGCTGATTTCCCTGTTTTGTCTCATCAACCCATGCCCGCATCCGCACCCATCGTCGAAGTCCGCCGCCTCAACCGCTATCTTGGGGAAGGTGAAGGGCGCGTGCACGTTTTGCGCGATATCGACCTCACCCTCGATGCGGGCCAGACCTACTCCATCGTCGGGCCCAGTGGTTGCGGCAAGAGCACGCTCCTTTACCTCCTCGGTCTCCTTGATCTTCCCGACAGCGGGGAAATCCACCTCAACGGCATCCGCGCCGACAACGCCGGCGAGGCCGAGCGCACCCGTCTGCGGGGAGCGCTGATCGGCTTTGTCTTTCAGTTTCACTTCCTCCTCGCCGAGTTCACGGCTCTCGAAAACATCCTCCTGCCCCTTCTCCGCCAGCGCACCATCCCCGAGCCCGAAGCCCGCGCCTGGGCCGAGGAAGTCCTTTGCCGTGTCGGTCTGCGCGACAAGCTCCACCGCCGCGGCAACCAACTCTCCGGGGGCGAACAGCAACGCGTCGCCGTCGCCCGTGCCCTCGCCAACAAGCCCCCCCTCCTCCTCGCCGACGAGCCCACCGGCAACCTCGACCAAGCCAACTCCGAAGCCCTCTTCGCCCTCCTCCACGAACTCGCCGCGACCCACAACCAAACCATCCTCCTCGTCACCCACAACCCCGACCTCGCCCAGCGCTGCCACCACACCCTCCCCATGCGCGACGGTCGCTTCATCTGACCCCCCTCTCATGGACGTAATAATCTCTCAGACAGATTATTGCTTGACCAAAGCTCATTGGATACCGCATGGTGTGCGCATGAAACGGATCAAGCTGAAGGGGCCTTGCTGCTATCATCTGATGGCGCGGTTGGGGCGGGAGGTGCCGGTTTGGACACGGGTTGAGCAGGAAGTCCTGCGCAAGATGCTGCGGCGCTTGGCGGACTTCGCAGGGGCGCGGATTGTCACTTACTGCCTCATGAGCAATCACTTCCATGTGCTCCTGG
>JAFIGE010000217.1 GCA_020831585.1 Opitutales bacterium
CATCGGCCAAGCTTCTCGATTCGGGTCTGGCCACGCTTCGATAGAACATCCCCACCCCACCTCGGACTTCCCCGGCAGCGACAAATATTTTTGCCTGGTATTTTTATCTGGTTAAGAAAAACATTGAAGTTAACTTGATTGTAACGAGCCTGTGACATTTCTCTGGTCACCCGAACCCTTGATTTGTCCCGATTGCGTGAAGACACCTTCTCTTAGAACGCCTCCAGCGGGAGGACCGCCTCACCCGGCCGCGCCGGGTGGAAACTTGATGGTTGCCCTAAAGATAGCGGGCGTATTGGGAGCGCTCTACCTCTTTATTGTGGGAGTTGGGGGAATGGGGCATTCATTCAAGCTTTTCGGCTCGGAGTTTGCGGAAAGCCTTCTCACGGCGACATCCAATCCCCTCACGGCGCTTGCGCTGGGCATCCTGGCAACCTCGCTTGTGCAGAGTTCGTCCACGTCGACTTCGATCATTGTGGGTATGGTTGCGGGCGGTGCCCTATCGGGCCAAGCAGCCGTCTTTATGATTATGGGGGCTAACATCGGGACCTCCATTACGAGCATGCTGGTGTCGGTGGGGCACATTCACCGAAAGGTTGAACTGGAACGGGCCTTTTCGGTCGCATCGCTGCACTGTTTTTTTAATCTCTCGGCGGTGGCGTTGCTTTTTCCGCTGGAGTGGACCACCGGGTTTTTGAGCCGGTCGGCCGCCATTGCAGCGGATATGTTTCAGGGGATCGGGGGCATGAGGTTGAGTAACCCTCTGAAGACGGTCACCGAGCCGACGATTCAGGGCATCGCCCACCTGTGCAACCAAAACGGGTGGTTGATGCTGATCCTCACGATCCTGCTGACGTTCGGTATGCTCGTGGCCATTGTGAAGCTTTTGCGGAGCCTGGTGCTGAAGAAGCTTGAGCGTTTTTTCGATACACACCTTTTTCGTAACGCCGGACGGGCCATGCTGTTCGGTCTGCTCCTCACGTTCGCGGTGCAAACCAGCTCCGTTCCGACGGCCTTGGTTGTACCGCTAGCCGGCGCTGGCATCCTGCGCTTGATTCAGGTCTACCCCTACTGCCTCGGCTCCAACGCGGGCACGACGCTCACGGCGATGCTGGCCGCCTTGGCCACGGGCAGTGACGTGGCCGTCAAGGCAGCCTTTGCGCACCTGCTCTTCAATCTGCTGGGCATCCTCATTATCTGGCCGATTCCCTTCATCCGGGCGATCCCGATGCAGATCGCCGGCCTCATGGGCCGCTGGGCCTTCAGAAATCGCTTTGTCCCGCTCGGGGCAATCGCGCTGATCTACTTTTTGCTCCCCGCTCTGATCATCCTCATTTTCCGCTAAATCATCCATCTATCAACCCACCCGGAATCATGTGGCGAAATCTTCTCAACGCATTCAACAACGACAATCTCTACACGCAGGCGCTCGCCGAAGCGCATGAGATGCTGGATATCGACCTGCGCATGATCGAGGCATCGGTGCGGTCGCTTCGGAAATCAGACGACGGATCCATTGATGTGGACATCCTCAAGCTGGATAAGCAGATCAACCGGTTCGAGCGGGATGTGCGCCAAAAAGTCCTCACGCACCTGGCCGTGAGTGGCCCGACGGAGCTATCCGGCGGCCTCGTTTTGGTGAGCATCATCATCGATATCGAACGCATTGGCGACTACGCGAAAAACATCCACGATCTTGCCCAGTCCCACCCGTCGAAACTACACGGGGGAGCCCTGGAGCCGCGCCTCGCTATTATTGAAGAAAAAACCCTCTTCATCTTCCGCGAGACAGTTGACGCCGTAAGGGCGCACAATGTGGATAAGGCCCGCACGGTCATGGAGCTGTACAAAGAGTCCCTCTCGGCCGCCTGCGAACAAGTCGTGCGCGACATCGTGGAAGGCCGCGCGAAAGACCTCTCGACCGAGACCGGTGCCGCCATCGCTCTCTATGCCCGCTACCTCAAGCGCATCGCGGCGCACTCGCGCAATATTGTGACGAGCGTGGTCAACCCATTTCCACGAATCGGTTACCGGGAGAAGAAGTAGACGAAACGAGGGTTCGCGCACGCGCCGGGCTCCCGTCTGCAAGGGCAAGAAGAACCGACGGGAAAGATTCTCAGGCAATCCACCCGCCACCCGGCTAATCGTCCCCCACCGTCTGCTCTACAACCGTCCGCAACTGATGGGCGAGTGCCAGATCCTCTTCAAAGTCACGGATGCGTTCCGAGACGACATGCTGCGGGTCACGACGGATGATTGACTCCCACACCCAGCCGAGGGAAAGGACCGCATTGTGGTAGACCGGGTGAATCCGCGTAATCGCACCCTTTGTCAACTGGAGACGCTCTTCCAACCATTCCCGTCTATCCGGCTCGGCACGTGCATCCCTAAGAAGATCGAGTCTCCGGGGATGAAGCTGCCCGCGCCACTCAGCGGGTGTCATGGCGAGCCACTCAAGGCGCCAGGCAGAAGTATCCAGATTCCAAACCGGCGTCCCTGTGCTAAGGCGAAAGTCTGCCAAGGTCGTAGCGAGCCACAAATCGCCTTCAGTGGAGGTTTCCACCGGCTCTTCAAGAAAACCGGAAAACGGGCCGAGCGGATTCGCCAAAAGACGTTCCATCAGGCCCGCGCCGCCATCGGGCCATCCCACTGCCGAGAGCACTGCATAAGCCGCCCCGCGCTCCGCCATCGATTGCGGAGTCGCGCGCAACAGGGTTTGCAAAGGGACAGGCTCGCGCGGGCTGAGCACCGCCGCAGAGAGGGCATCCCGCCGAGCCGGATTCCAATAGACAAGAAAATGCTCGGTCAGGCCCGTAACCATCCATGGAGCGGGTGCCACGGCCATACCCCTCCAGCGCGCGTAGCGAATCAGAGAAGAGGCCACAATTCCGTCAATCACCGCATCGCGATCCAAGCCCGAAAGCCCCCCGACAAGGACCGTGCCGACAGATCCGGCAGGCTCCCCCGTTCCGCTTTCGGCAAGCAAGACAATCCGAATGGGCGGAATTCCGGGAGGCACGTCCATCCCATGGGAACGCAGGTAGCGAAACCACTCGCGCGCCCACTCATTCACTTCAAAGACCTTTTCGGTGGAAATCCCTTCCACGCTATAGTCCAGCTGCTCAATGAAGGCCGTGCGCGCGGCTAGCGAACCGGCCAGAAAAAGAAGCGCAAACCCCGCGACAATTCGACGGACCCCCTTCACGAACCGGTTATCTCAGCACGGAATCGAAGGTTGAGGCGCCCATCCACAATCTCGGCGGACTCCAAGCGGGACCAAAGTGTCTCCAACTCGCGGAACGCTTCCGACTCCCCATAGAGCCTCATGACCTGAGCCAAAAGCCAGGCCTCCGCCACCGGCGAGAGAAACCCCACGGGCAACTGGCCAAAATTGGACCGGGCAATCGCAAAAACAGGGGGCGTTTCCGAGACCTCTTGAGAGGACACGAACAAACCCTGCACCTGATAAACAACCGTCCCTTGACCGCTGAAGGAAAAGGGGCCGGGCAGGGTCAGGCCCATCTGCAGGCGTTCACCTTCAATCCGGAAATTCGGAGGAGTCAGCCGTTCCACCCGGCGCCCGAGAAAACGGGGTGAGGCGGGGGCCTCATCATCACCCGCCGGGCGCGCAGCCGGAGGGGGTGCCAACCGGGTGCGCGCCCAGAAATTCAAGTCGGTTTCGTCGAGGGAAACGACCCCAGCCGCTCCTCCACGGACAGTCTCCAAGGCCGAGGCCCAAACCGCCGAACGCCCGCCATCCCGCCCCTTGAGAAAATAAACTCTCCCCGTCTCGATCTGGCCCTCGCGGGGAGCAACCGTCATTTCACGAACAGGTTCCTGAATCAAACTCGCAGCCGCCAGCGACATCCCGAGCAAGAGAGCGAGCAACCCCGCAAAAAGCGCGGGCGTGTAACCGGATGAATTGGCTTGAGGATGGGTTCGAGGGCGGGCCATGACAAGTTTAGGGATTAGAGAGCAGGGTTCTAGGCCGACGCGGCGACCGGGGCACTTTTCTCAGAGGGTTTGGAGGCTTCCTTCGATTCCCCGGAAACAGGTTTATCGGAGGAGGAAGCGGTTGAAGATTCCTTGGATGCGGGCGCAGTTTCTTCCTTTTTGCCCTTCTTGTCCTTGAAATCGGTCTCATAGAAGCCCCCACCCTTGAAAATAAAGCCCGCTCCGCGACCGATCTTGCGCCGCAGGCGGCTTTCCCCACACGAAGAACAATCCGTCAGGAGACTCTCGGACATCCGCTGAAACGCCTCGAATTCTGATCCGCAGGCATCACACACATATTCGTAGGTTGGCATAGGCTAAATCTTTAAGAAAGAATACTTTAAAGAAGGAATCGAATTAGGAAGGAAAGGATTCCGTGCCAAGCAAAAAGTGTGACTCTCGGCCCTCCCGGCAAGTTTCGAAAAGAATTTACTGCGCACATTGAAGTAAACTTTCGCGTGCACTTTCGTGTTGCTCCCGTCCGAGATCCGGCGAGATGCTCCGCTTCCGATGAGCAGAGAGCTACCTTTTCGCGATCAATTGTGGGCCGACATCACTCCGATTTACGCGTCGATTCGAGCACACCCCTTCCTGCGCGGCTTGACCTCGGGCGAGCTTCCCGAAGAGGCCTTTCGATTTTACGTCGAGCAGGATGCTCTCTATCTTAAGAGCTTTGGCCAAGGCCTGGCGCTCTTGGGCGCGCGCAGTCCAGACATGGAGACAATGCGCATGTTTGCCGATCACGCGGCGAACACAGTGGCCGTCGAACGCGCCCTGCATGCCGGATTCATGGAAGGGTGGAAGCGCGCGGTCGACGAGGATCCCGAGCCGGCTCCGACCTGTCTGCACTACACGAGCTATCTGCTCCGCACTGTCTACCATCGCCCCTTCGCGGAAGCTGTGGCGGCCTTCCTTCCCTGTTATTGGATCTATCTCAAGGTTGGGCTCGACCTGCAGCCCGAGGGCTCTCCCCACCCCCTCTATCAGCGTTGGATCGACACTTACGCGGGCGAGGCTTTCGGAACAGTCGTCGAGCAAGTCCTGTCTCTGACGGACCAACTTGGAGCACAAGCGGATGCCCAAACCGTCAGGGCAATGCGCGCAAACTTCCGTCAGGGAGCACGCTTCGAGTATATGTTCTGGGATATGGCATGGCGCAAGGAAGCGTGGCCCGTCTAGAACTAATCATCCAGAAGAGCAGACCTCGTCCGGTTGCGGTTACACAAGGGTGTGATCGCAAAGGTTTTCACCTTTTTCAGTGGCGTTTCACCACAGTCGCGACCGTCGCGAATTCAGCATCGCCATCCGGCGCAACCGGCCGGGCCTCTCTTCCCTTCTTATAGCCCAGCCAGCCATTGGCCGCACAGAAGCTTTCCACCCAGGCCACTGATCCCACCACCCAGCTCTCACTGAAGGCGCGGATCTTCGAGAGGAGCCCGGATCCTTCCGCCAGACCCGCTCCAGACATCGCTTTCTCCTTCATTGCACCGGCTCCGACTGCCGCGCTCCTCTGGTCTCTCCGAAGAGGCCGCATTCCCGGACCCATCCGGCTGCACAACCGCGCGCGGTAGCGCTCGTGCCATTTCGTTGCCCAGGTCATTTGGCTTTCGATCCGGGCGATCCCCCGCCGTGCCGCCGAGCCACCTGCGCACGCCTCGCCGAACCCGCTGAAAGCATAGCCACCCGCGTCCTCCACCAATCCCGCCCGCACCGGATTCAAATCAATATACGCCGCCACCATCCTTTGCGCCGCCGTATCCGCCTCCACGATTACACTGCGGAAACGCTCCGCCCAGAACGTGCCCACCGTCCCATGCTCCTCGTTATACCACAGAGTAAACCGCGTCTTCAACTCCCGCATGAAGACCGACACATCCCCCATACGCGCCTTCAGGCGTCGACGGATGCCCTCAGCGGAGTCCCTGTTTTTCTTCAGGATAACCTCCAAATCATCCGCATCCAATCCCAGCGAAGCGCAACGCGTCCCACCATACAACGCCCGAAAGCGCGTCACCAGCCCCGCGTCGTCCAAATTTTCCGTCTCCTTCGGGTCAAGTCGCACGAAGATGTGAAAGTGATTCGCCATAAAGCAATACGTCAGCACCTCCATCC